>JAXJUF010000045.1:0-93678 GCA_036309185.1 Acutalibacteraceae bacterium | reverse complement strand
ATATAAGGCTGATATCCCAGCTGGTCACTATACAAAGGTAATCTTCACAAGAATGAAGGGTGCAACAACTGAGAACAAGTGGGATAACTCAGTAAATGAATCTTTAGCATTGAGAATACCTGTAAAGGGAACAGATCTATTCACAATTAATAACGGTGAGTGGGGCTCAGCAGAAGGTGTATGGAGTACTTACGGTAATTAAATATCGAACAATGCAGTATATGCCCTAAAATACAGCATTTTAAAATTTAATAATTCGATATAATTTATCCCTTATAACGGGGCAATTACAGCCTTGTTATAAGGGATATTTTTATATGTATAGGGCATTTTGTGCAATTTAGGAAATAGAGTTATTTAGTAATTTGGTTGTATTATTGACAATTGACTAAAATTATAGTACGATTTAAGATAGGTATTTTATATAAATTAGAAGGTGTATAAAATGAAAAGAATCCCATTTAATGTGCCACCATATATAGGAAAAGAAGATGAATATATAAAAAAAGCAATAGATAGCAGAAAAATATGTGGTGACGGAGAGTTTACAAGGCTTTGTAATTCAAAGCTAGAGGAATTAACAGGAACAAAAAAAGCACTTATAACTACTTCGGGAACATCTGCTCTTGAAATGTCTGCACTACTTGCAGAGATAGAGCCAGGGGACGAAGTTATTATGCCTTCTTATACATTTGTTTCTACTGCAAACGCTTTTGTGCTTAGAGGTGCGAAGATTGTTTTTGTGGATATTCGTCCAGATACAATGAATATAGATGAAAAGCTCATTGAGTCTGCTATTACTCCAAAAACAAAGGCTATTGTGCCTGTACATTATGCTGGTGTAGCCTGTGAAATGGATACAATATGCGATATTGCAAAAAAGTATAATCTGATAGTTATTGAAGATGCTGCACAGGGTGTGATGAGCTATTATAAAGGAAAGGCTCTTGGCTCAATTGGTGATTTTGGCTGCTATAGCTTTCACGAAACCAAAAATTACAGTATGGGTGAGGGTGGTGCCTTGCTTATAAATTGTGACAATGCAGTTGAAAGAGCTGAAATTATACGAGAAAAGGGAACAAATAGAACAAAATTTTTCAGGGGACAGGTTGATAAATATACTTGGGTAGACCTTGGTTCATCATATTTACAAAGCGAGCTTAATTGTGCCTATCTTTATGCACAGATTGAAAATCCTGATATAATAAACGAAAGCAGAATAAAGGCTTGGAATAAATATTACGAGCTACTAAAGCCTCTTGAAGCTGAGGGATATATAACATTGCCTGTAATACCACAGGGCTGTGTTCATAATGCACATATGTTTTATATAAAGGTCAAGGATTTAGCTGAGCGTACAAAGCTTATAGCCTTTTTAAAAGAAAAGGCTGTTAATGCAGTCTTTCATTATATTCCGTTGCATACTTCACCAGCCGGCAAGCAGTTTGGTGTTTTTAGTGGTGAGGATAAATATACAACAAAGGAAAGTGAACGACTTTTGCGTTTGCCAATGTATTATAATATTGAAGAACAAGATGTTATATATATAGCTGAAAAGGTAAGAGAGTTTTATAAATAATTTACTCAACGAAAGGTAAAATATGAAAAAGCTAGTTATTATTGGTGCAAATGATTTTCAAAATCAGCTTATTATAAAGGCAAAGTCATTAGGCTACGAAACCTATGTGTTTGCTTGGGCAGATGGTGCAGTTGGCAGAGAAAATGCTGACTTTTTTTACCCTATAAGCATAATTGAAAAGGAAAAAATTCTTGAAGAATGTAAAAAAATTAAGCCTGACGGTATATGCTCAATCGCTTCAGACCTTGCGACTATTACTGTAAATTATGTAGCTGAAAATCTGGGGTTACCCTGTAACGCTACAAGCTATACTAAAATGCAAACAAATAAGTTTGAAATGAGAAAGGCTCTTAAAAAATCAGGCTTAACTTGCCCTGCGTTTGTAATTTCAGACGCAGGCTTTGATGTTAAAGAGATAGAAAGCTTTGAATTTCCTGTTATTGTAAAGCCTACCGATCGTTCAGGAAGCAGAAATATAATGAAGCTTGAAAGTGTAGATGGGATAGAAAGGGCTGTAAAAGAGGCTTGCGAAACATCATTTGAGAACAAGGCTATTATAGAGGAGTACATATATGGTGATGAATATAGTATGGAAACTATATCATACAACGGTAAGCATACGTTTTTAGCCATAACTAAAAAGTACACAACAGGAGCACCACACTTTATTGAAACAGGTCATATCCAGCCTGCTGATTTATCACCACAGCTTCAGCAAAAAGCAATAGAAACTATATTCAAAGCACTTGATGCTTTACATATAGAAAACAGTGCAGGTCATTCTGAATTTAAGGTTGATGATAATGGTAATATCAGGATAATAGAAATCGGTGCAAGAATGGGTGGCGATTGTATTGGCTCAGACCTTGTATATCTTTCTACAGGTAATGATTTTATGAAAATGGTTATAGATGTTGCCTGTGGCAATGAGCCTGAAATTGTTGGTAATCCGTTAAATAAAAAGGCTGAGATAAGATTTATTTTTAACGAAAATGATTTATCAGATTTTGAAAAATTCAGAAGTGAAAATCCTGATAAAATATATCGTGTAAGCGATTTTGAAATGGATAATCTCGGCAATGTATCAGATAGCTCGTCCAGAATAGGATATTATATTATAGCAGAGAGATAATATTCGGAGGTAAATATGAATCAGAAAAGAATGATGATTCTTGGTGCAGGCAGAGGTCAGGTTGAGTTAATAAAGGCATCAAAAAGGCTTGGTTATGAAACTATTGTTGCAAGTATAAAGGGGCATTATCCAGGCTTTGCGTTAGCAGATAAAGCCTGCTATGTAGATATAAGCTCACCACAGGCTGTTTTTGAGTCAGCAAAGCAATATGAAATCGACGGTATAGCAACATCGTGTCTTGATACAGGTATTACAGCACTAGGATATACCTGTGAAAAGCTTAATCTTACAGGCTTATCAGCTGATTCTGCACAGCTTTCAGGTGACAAGCTATTAATGAAAACTGCTTTTATGGAAAACGGAGTAAATACTGCTAAATATGTAAAAGTAACTTCTGAAAATGAGCTTGAGTCTGTAGCAAATAAGCTTGAATTTCCACTTATTGTAAAAGCAGTTGATTTACAGGGTAGCCGTGGTATAAATATCGTTGAGTCTAAAGAAAAGCTGACAGAGGCATATAGAAATACAATGGCTGAAACCTCTAAGGATTTTTGCATAATAGAGGAATTTATAGACGGCTACGAATTTGGAGCACAGGCATTTGTATATAATGGCGAGGTGCTTTACGTATTACCCTGTGGTGATATAACATATCTGGGTAATACAAAAATCCCTGTTGGTCATTATGCACCTCTTGATGTAGATGAAGCTATACTAAAGGATATTGAAGAAAATGTAAAAAAAGCGATAAAAGCAATAAAGCTTGATAATTGTGCCGTTAATGTAGATATGATTATGAAGGACGGCAAAATATATGTTATTGAGCTAACAGGCAGAATAGGTGCTAATTGTTTACCAGAGCTGTCATCTATTTATTATGGTGTTGATATATATAGTATGATCGCTTTAACTGCTATGGGTGATAATCCAAAGCAGTATTATCTGGAAAATAAAAAAGAGCCAACAGCCTGTTATGCAAAAATGATTGTATCAGAAAAATCAGGCATACTTAAAGCTATAAAAAATAATAATAAAGAAAATAAGGATATAACAGATATTACTTTCTTTGTAAAAGAGGGTGATACGGTAAATAGATTTACCAACTCAAGAGATTGCGTGGGACAAGTAGTAGTTAAAGGTAAAGATTTAGATTACTGCAAGAGGCTTATTGATGAGGTTATATCTAATATTGAATTTGTGTTGGAATAAATGTGGGGGATAAATAAATGTTTATTTCTGAAACAGCAAATGTGCAGAATGTAGACGGTGCATTGTCTGCTAAGATATATAACAACTGCAAGGTGGTTGATACTGTACTTTCTGACGAGTCATCAATAGGTGATAACTCAAGAGTTTTTGGAAGTACTCTGGGGAGTTTTGTGCGTATCCAAAGAGATGCTTTAATGTACTCAACCACAGTGGGAGATTATACCTACACAGGCAGAAATTTTACCTCTTGGTATTCACAAATAGGAAAATTTTGTTCGATTTCTTGGAATGTAAGCATTGGTGGAGCTAATCACGATTACGAAAGAGTTACTATCCACGCCTTTCTATATTCAAATGATTATGAATTTTTAAACGGAAGAACAGGCTATAACCGATTTGAGGATAAATGCATTATAGGCAATGATGTATGGATTGCTGCAAATGCCTCTATATGTCGTGGAGTTGTGGTTGGTGATGGTGCTGTAATAGCAGCAGGGGCAGTGGTAACTAAAGATGTAGAGCCATATACTATTGTTGCAGGAGTACCAGCAAAGCCAATAAAAAAGCGTTTTGCTGATGATGTTATAAATATATTGCTTGAAAGCCAGTGGTGGAATTTACCGTCACAGATTATTAAGGATAATTTTGATTTATTTAACAGCAAGCCAGATTTAGAAATAGCTAAAAAAATTCTTTCTCTTAAATACGAGATAAAAGGAGATAATAAATGTTAATTTCAGTTGCAATTCCGTGCTATAATTCTTCGAAAACACTTCCTGTAGTGGTTGAGGAGATAAAAAAAGTATTTGCAGAAAATAGTAAATATGATTATGAAATAGTACTGGTAAATGACAATTCACCTGATAACACATATGAGGTTATACAGAGCTTATGTAAAGAAAATTCTAATATTATTGGTGTTGATTTGTCGAAAAACTATGGACAAAGCTCTGCACAAATGGCAGCTGTAAACCATTTAAATGGTGATATCGCTGTTTTTATGGACGATGACGGACAACATCCACCAGCTGAATTGTTTAAGCTGGTTAAAGAGATAGAAAACGGAAACGACCTTGTGTTTGCCTGCTTTCCACAGAAAAAACATTCTGCATTTAAAAGAATAACAAGCAATCTCAACTCAAAGCTACTTGAAGCTACAAATAGAAAACCAAAGGATATAAAAATAACAAGCTATTTTGCACTAAGCAGACTTTCTATTGAGGGACTTAGAAAGTATAAAAGTCCATACCCTTCAATTTGTGGCTATTTATTGCAGATTACAAGAAGAATTGTAAATGTTGAAATAAAGCACAGAGAAAGACTGGCAGGCACAAGTAATTATAATTTAAAAAAGCTAATAAAACTGTGGCTACAGGGCTTTACAAACTTTTCGATTGCACCACTTAGATTTGCGTCTATGCTAGGCTTTATATTTGCTATATTCGGCTTTATTGCAATGCTGTATTATCTTATCTGCAAATTGGTTTTGCCTAATGTTGCAGTTGGATTTACTTCAATAGTTTCGATTATGCTTATCATAGGTGGACTTATTATGCTTATGCTGGGTATTATAGGTGAATATATAGGAAGAATTTATATTCTGCTAAGTAATATGCCGCAGTATGAGGTAAGAGATGTAATTAATAAAGAGGAATGTACAGATGAAGATTGAAAATCAAGAAAAAAAGAGTAATGCCAGATATTATCTCTTTTTACATATACTTTTATGTGTCTATTCGCTTAGTGGTGTATGTTCAAAGCTGGCAGCAAAAGAGGAGTTTTTATCTTTAAACTTTTGCTTTTTATACGGATTAATTTTACTGAATTTATTTGTTTATGCTATTGTATGGCAACAGCTGTTAAAGCACCTTAATTTAACAACTGCATTTTGCAATAAGGCAGTTAATGTAATATGGGGCTTGCTGTGGGGATTAATAATTTTTCAGGAGGCTATTACATGGAATATGCTTGTAGGTGCAGCAATAGTAATAGCAGGAGTAATTATAGTGGTGATGTCTGATGAATAAATTAGTATTTGTACTTATATATTTGGCTGGTGTTTTTGTTTCGGCTATTGCACAGATATTGCTGAAAAAAAGTGCAGGAAAAACCTACGAAAATAAAATCAGAGAATATCTTAATCCGTATGTAATTATTTCATATTCTATATTTTTAGGTGCAACATTTTGCACAATATTTGCCTATACAGAAATACCACTTTCTTTTGGTCCAATACTGGCAGCGTCTGAATACATATTTGTTGCAGTGCTAAGTAAATTAATTCTCAAAGAAAAAATCAACAAGAAAAAACTACTTGGTCTTGCTGTGATTTGTTTAGGTGTTGTAGTATTTGTAATGAAATAAAAATTAAAACACACCAATTATCGGATAACGTCCCGATAATTGGTGTGTTTTTTAATGTTGATTTCAATTTTCCTCTAGCTTATGCTGTATATGTATAGGTGCTTGTTTTAAAATATCAACTATATGTTTATCATCAAGCGTTGCTAAATCTAATAATAGTGGTTGCTATTTATTGTTATTGATTTGCGTTATATACCACCCTTTATCTGCCTATTATAGATTTAACTATTTGCTTAATATAATGTAGTTCAAAATAATGCGAAAGCTTAAATGGCTTTCTGCCATAAATATAATCACCTACATAATTTAAACTATCAAGATAGGCTTCACGTTGATAATCTGTATATTTGATACTCCAGTCAAACATAAACCATTCATAGTGATATACCTGCTTGTATGTTTTCATATATTTTTGAAAGCATTTTTTTATGTATTTATCAGAAGTATATTGTGAATCGGGTGGATTCAATCCGTTATCCTTTGCGTATTTCTCAAATAATCCTTTATAACAAAGCAGAAAAGGACCAAACCCAAGATTAACCGTGTATAAACCCAAGTTAGCATCAACGTATGTTGTGTTTAGCTGTCTGATATTGTTAATATCTGATTGAATTTCATTATTTAAAATATTTCTTTCGATGATTGTCAATTTTTGATTATCATTTCCGAATAACATATTATGTGGTAATGTACCCGATACAGCAGCACATTCCTTAGCGTTTCTTATTAAAAATATAAGCTCTGATAGGCTGATTTTTTCAGGAGATATTATTTTGTAATTGTTATTTAAAAAGAAACTATCTACCATAGGTGTGCCTATATCTGTTAGGCTTGCACTTGCCAACTGACTGCGTGTGAAAAATATTTTATCACAGGCTTGCCACTGAGGGGATATCTTTATATTATTTGCTATTGTGTCAAATATCTTTTTATAATATTGTGAAAAATATGTTCTCCATTTATAGCTAAGCTCAGGAACTATAACCTCTCTGTATTGTGTAGGCTTGTTAATTATTTCAATTTTGTCCCATATTCCGAGTAATTGAAAAAACTCTTTATAGTTTCCAGTTGCTTCTCGTTCTTCATCCTGAGATAAAAAGAAAACATATTTATCTATAGTTGTGTCATTTTCAAGAGCATACCATAGTCTTGATACAGCTTCGACTAAAAAATGCCCCCATTGGCAAACCAAATATCCACCATATACTACCTTTTCGTCTTTTACTACAGGATTATTAAATTCGTAGGAAAATTGAACACGATTATCTATTGCTGAAAGAGCTACATAATTATTATTTTTATCTACTAAACCACCTCTGCCAAAAAGAAGATTATCTTCTGGAAAACGTCTTATCGGTAAAATAGTAGCATTATCGTATGACTCGGTAATAAGCTCTTTCTTTTCGTGAAATGGCTCTCCGTTTAAGTAGCTATTATGCCAGTTTTTTAATACAGCGGCTTTTTTGGGTCTTGTATAGCTATAATCTATATAGCTCATACCGTTATTTATTTTATTATCATTTGTTTTTGTCATACTACATTCCTCCCAAAAACCATATTCCGTTTTTGTTTACCTCAAAGCTTTTACCGTTAAGATATTCTATACAGCCAGCATCAGAGGTGAAATTAAATGTTATTTTGTATGCATACAATGCCTGATACTTATAAAAATCGTTATCATTTCTACGCTTATAGCCATACTTTGTATCACCTAATAGTGGATGTCCTATAGATGACATATGTGCTCTTATCTGATGTGTTCTGCCTGTCAGCAAATCTACCTCCACAAGGCTGTTACCGTTTATATTTGAAATAACTGTGTATTTTGTTTTAACAGGCTTGCTATTAGGAGTTGGCTTTTTTAGTATAGTAACCTTATTTTTCTTTTCGTTCTTTTCAAGGTAACCGTCAAGAAGCCCTTGTTTATGCTTTAAAGTACCCTGTACCATACAAAGATATAGCTTAGTAAGCTCTCTGGTTTTCATTTTAGCGTTTAACGCTCTTAAGCTTTCAGCGTTTTTAGCTGCTATAACTATACCACCTGTATTTCTGTCTATTCTATTTACAAGAGCAGGGGCAAAGGCTTTGTCGTCCTTTGGGTTGTATTCCTTTTTATCGTATAAATAATGTAATACTCTTGAGATTAACGAATCAAAATGATATTTCTCATCAGGATGAACAATAACTCCCGGCTTTTTATTTATTAGCAGAATATTTTCATCCTCATAAATTATATCTAATTTAGTAGGAGCCTTTAGAAAATCGTAATTTTCCTGTTGAGAATTATCGTCATCAAAAAATTCTTCCTTAATAAACAATTTAAGAATATCGCCTTCGTTAAGCATAGTAGAAATTTCGCACCTTTTATTGTTTACTTTAATGTACTTTGTGCGAATATATTTATACATAAGTGATTTTGGCATACTCTTAAAGCGTTTTGTTAAAAATTTATCTAAACGCTGATTTGCGTCGTTTTTTCCTATTACTATTTCTCTCATATTAAAAAAGTCCTTTATATGCTGAAAAATATATTTTATTTTTGCGATTAATAAATATAATTGTAACACAACACATAATCTTATTCAATACGATAAGTTGATGTAGACAGTGCAAAATTTTTGTTATATAATAAATTAAATACTATCAGTACACAATCATTTGATTGTATGATTTACGAGGTGAGTAATTATGGATAAACTCTTGCAATTATTAGGTGATAATAGTGAACTTTCTTATGGAGAGATGGCTACAATGCTCAATGACTCTGAAGAAAATATAAAGAAAAAAATTGCCCAATACGAAAAAGACGGTATTATTAAAGGCTACAAGGCTATTATAAATTATGATAAGGTTGCTGGGGCAAAGGCTACAGCATATATAGAGCTTAAGGTAACTCCACAAAAGGATACAGGCTTTGATACAATTGCAAAGCAGATAATGGATTTTGAAGAGGTTGATTCTGTTTATCTTATGGCAGGTGCTTATGATTTGCTTGTTTGTGTAAAGGGTGACAGTATCACAGATATAGCAATGTTTGTTGCAAAGAGGGTATCTACAATTGATGGCGTTATTTCAACAAATACAAGATTTCAGTTAAAAACCTATAAAAAAAGTGGTATTGTATTTTATGATGAGGAAGAAGAACAGGATAAAAGGAGTATTGTACTGTGATAGATTATAATAGTATACTCAATGATAAAATAAAGAATGTAAAACCCTCTGGTATAAGAAAGTTTTTTGATATAGCAAGTGAGATGGATAATGTAATTTCACTTAGTATAGGTGAGCCTGATTTCAAAACACCATGGCATATCAGAGAGGCAGGTATAGCTTCGTTACAGGCTGGTGAAACAAAATATACATCTAATAAGGGTTTAACCGAGCTAAGACACGAGATTTGTCGATATTATGACAGGAAATTCAATGTAAAGTATAACGGACTTGAAAATTGTCTGGTTACAGTGGGTGGCTCAGAGGCTATAGACCTTGCTATGCGTACACTTATTAATCCTGGTGATGGGGTGCTTATTCCACAGCCAAGCTTTGTATGCTATGAGCCCTTAGTGCAGATTGCAGACGGTGTTGCTGTTATAGTAGAAACAAGAGAAGAGGATAATTTTAAATTAATGCCTGAGCTTTTGGAAAAGGCTATTACACCAAATTCTAAGCTTTTGGTTCTGCCATTCCCAAATAATCCAACAGGAGCAATTATGGAGCTTGAAGAGCTTAAAGCTATAGCAGATATTGTGCTTAAATATAATCTGATTGTAATTTCTGATGAAATTTACGCAGAGCTTACATATAATGGCAAAAAGCATATATCATTTGCTTCTATAGAGGGTATGCAGGAACGCACTGTAGTTGTAAGTGGCTTTTCAAAGTCATATTCAATGACAGGCTGGAGATTGGGCTATTCTCTTGCACCGGCACCAATTACAGATGCTATGACTAAATTACATCAATTTGCAATAATGAGTGCACCTACAACAGCACAATACGCAGCTATTGAGGCATTGAGAAATGGCGATAAAGAAATTGCAAAAATGCGTGATGAATATGATATGCGTAGACGCTTGGTTGTTAAAAGATTTAGAGAAATGGGACTAAGCTGTTTTGAGCCAGAGGGTGCTTTTTATGTATTTCCTTGTATAAAAAGTACAGGTCTTACATCAGAGGAGTTTTGTATGCAATTGTTAAAATCAAAAAGTGTTGCAGTTGTTCCTGGTAATGCCTTTGGTGATAGTGGAGAGGGCTTTATAAGAGTTTCTTATTCGTTCTCTATAAAGCATATTATAGAGGCACTTAACAGAGTAGAGGAGTTTCTAAAGGAAATTTAAAGAGGAGGATTAGAGAAATGGTAAAGGTTTTGGCACCTGCTAAAATTAATTTTACACTTGATATTACAGGTAAGCTCGATAATGGTTATCACACTGTTGATATGGTTATGCAGTCAGTTGATTTGTATGATGTTGTAACGGTTGAAAAAAATACTGCTGAAATTAATCTTACCTGCGATAAGGATTTTGTACCCTGCAACAGCAGTAATACGGCATATAAGGCTGTACAGCTGTTTTCAGAGCATTGTAATATTGATTGCACGGTTGATATTCATATACAAAAAAATATTCCTGCACAGGCAGGAATGGCAGGTGGTAGTACAGATGGTGCTGCTGTTTTGGTTGCACTTAATGAACTTTACCAAACTAATCTTACTATAGATGAGCTGGCTATGATAGGCTCAAAAATAGGGGCAGATGTACCATTCTGCTTTTATGGTGGTACTATGCTTGCTACAGGCATAGGCACAACCCTCGAAAAAATAGAGCATAATCTACAGCTTAACAATTATTATATTTTATTGTGCAAGCCTTATGTAAATGTATCTACACCACTTGCCTATAAAAAATCGGACGAAAGACCTTTTTCAAGCGTTGTTCATAGTAAGGCTGTAATCAAGGCTATGCAGAATAATGATATAAATGGATTTTGCAGTCAGCTGTATAATGACTTTGATAGTCTTTTAATGATTGATGAGGTTCAGCATATAAAGGCTGTTATGAAAGAAAATGGTGCGTTAGCCTCTGTTATGAGTGGTAGTGGTCCTACCGTTTACGGTGTTTACAGCACAGAAGAGCAAGCAGAAAATACAGCAGAATTGCTAAAAAGCGAATACAGCGATGTTTTTGTGGCTAAAACCTGTGATAATGGCTGTAAAATTATTTAACAAATAAACACCTACAATTGAATAACTATAAACCTTACTGCCTATAATTATGTTAGAAATTACATAATGAAAGGCAGTATTTTTTATGAAAAGATTTTTAAAAGCAGTATTTACAGCATTTATTTTGTCATTTATTATAACACAAACATTTTTTACAGCTGAGTGTGAAGAAATACCTAAAAATATTTTAAGATTTCATATTTTAGCTAATTCAGACAGTGAAGAGGATCAGGCTTTAAAAATAAAGGTGCGTGATCACATTCTTGAAAAGGCTGATGATATGTTTAAGAGTGCCGATAATAAAACAGAGGCTGTTCATATTACCAAAACAAATCTCAAAAAGCTTATAGGTGATGCACAGCAGTATGTGTATAGTATGGGGTATGATTATAAGGTTAGTGGCGAAATTGTACAAGATATGTATTTTGATACCAGAGAATATGATAGCTTCACTTTGCCAGCAGGCAGATATGATGCGTTTCGCATTATAATTGGTGAGGGAGAGGGGCATAACTGGTGGTGTGTTATGTTTCCACCAATGTGCTTTTCAATGGCTGAGGATAACAGCGATTTAGCACAGGTATTAACAGAAGAACAAATGGCTATAGCAGAAAATCAAACAAGCTATGAGTATAAATTTAAAATTGTAGAGCTATACAATAAGCTTAGAGAGAAGCTGTGATAAAAGAGAAGAACAGAGAAATTATTTTATAAGGTAATACTAAAACTAAACTGCTCATAAATTTAATACAAAGAAATAGTATAAATTTATGAAGGGTAGGGTAAGTATGAAAAGGATTTTCAAGAATTGTTTGGCTGTTGTGTTAGCTGTGCTTATCTGCTGTAGCTTTACTGTGAGCTATGGTGCTATATCAGCAGAAGAAATATCGGCACCATCAGCTGTGTTGATTGAAGCAGAAACAGGTAAGGTGCTTTTTGATAAAGAGTCAAATCAAGTGCGTGCCTGTGCATCTATAACAAAGGTTATGACAATGATACTTGTTATGGAGGCTATTGATGCAGGAAAGCTAAAAATGGAGGATATGGTAACCTCAAGTGCTCACGCAGCTTCAATGGGTGGCTCTGATATATGGCTCGAAGAGGGCGAGGTTATGTCAGTTTATGACCTTATAAAAGCTACAATGGTAGCCAGTGCAAACGATGCTGCTGTTGCTTTGGCTGAAGAGGTAGAGGGAAGTGAAGATGCTTTTGTAGCTAAAATGAATGAAAAGGCAAAAGAGCTTGGCATGAAAAATACTACCTTTAAAAATTGCAATGGCTTAGATGAAGAGGGTCACCTTACATCTGCGTACGATGTTGCACTTATGTCACAGGAGCTTATAAAGCACGAAGAAATTTTTGAATTTACATCTATATGGCTTGATTATCTGCGTGACGGGAAAACCCAGATTGTAAATACAAATAAGCTTTTAAAAAGCTATAAAGGAATAACAGGCTTAAAAACAGGAACAACATCACAGGCTGGTAGCTGTATTTCAGCTACAGCAAAAAGAGATGGATTAACCCTGATAGCTGTTGTATTAGGTGGTACTACAGGAAAAGAACGTTTTGCAGATGCCACTAAATTGCTTGACTATGGCTTTGCTAATTATTGTGTTTATACACCTACCTTTGATGAGGAAATACCAGAGCTTGCTGTAATAAACGGTATGCAACCAAATTTAAAGGCACAGGCCAATCTATCGGGTAGCTTTGTTATAGAAAAAGGAAAAAATAAGGATATAACCTACAAGCTGAATATGAGTGAAGAGATAACAGCACCAATAAATAAAGGGGATAAGGTAGGAACCTTGACTTTTTATCTTGGTAAAGAAAAGCTCAGAGAATACCCCATAGTAGCCAATCACCTTGTAGAGGAAATGAATTTTGGGCTTGTATTTAAGCTTTTACTTAAGTGCTTTGTACAGGTGTAGATAGTTATATAAAAGCAAAAGCCGAGCATTTTAATCACTCGGCTTTTACTTATTCATCTGTTGGTATATCTATTACATCAATTTCTTCTATATCAATATTTGAATTAGTTTTTTTATTACGAACCTTTATTAAGGATTTAAAATCAAAGGTATCGTCCATATGGTCATATTTTTTTACATAATAGCTTAAATATCCAAGTATATACCAAAATATTGCAACCATAAAGGAGTGTTCCCAAAGCATAGTTTTTTCTACTACTGAATAAATGCAGTATGCAAATATAAAAGCGAATAAGCATGGGAATGGGCTGTTTTTGAGATTTTTCTTTTCAAGAAAAAGTGATTTAACGCTTTGCCTGCACATAGATACAGCAAAGCCAATAAACAATACAAAGCCAACTAATCCGTTGCTTACAAGTATAGTGAGATATCCGTTGTGTAAATCGGAATACTTTAAGCCTTTATCTAACAGTCTTTGTCCAAACAAAACTATATTTTCTTTGCCCACACCTATAATAGGGTTGTTGTAGAAGATTACTATAGCTTTTTCAAGCAATGCAAGTCTTCCACTGTCAAGATTTTCATTTTCGTGTGCAAAGGTTACTATGTTTGTATTTGGTTTAGGCTTAGATGACGTATTAGGCTTTTTCTCAATAACCTGATGGCTATGATTTATTATATATGAAGCAGAGTCGTTTACTAAAGAACGCACACTTAAAAGCAAGCCTAATGAAATTACAGCAACAAGAATTAGCGAAGCTACTCTTAATAAAAGCTTTTTAATGCTAAGTACGGGCATACCACCAAATAGCTTATAAATAAAAACACCTATTATGTAGCCCGTAAGCAATAAAATCGAACCGTTTGAATCACTCATAAAAATTCCGATAAGATTTATTATTGCCGAAATAATCAAAAGCCACACAGGAAAGCGTATCGACTTACCAATATTATTATAAAGCTCATCTTTACTTAAAATATGTGCTGAAATAATAGCAAGCACACCATAAAAACCAAGTAAATTAGGATTTATAAAGATTCCTGTAAATCTGTTTTCGTAAATAACAAATTTATAGGTACTGTATAAAAACTTAATTTCAGAAGCTCCTAAGGGTAGAACAGCAAAGCTTGCTATCATAGATAGTGTTGTTGCAAATAAAATTATAGCACAAACTATATAAATTTCTTTTCTTAATCTTCTTTTATTGCGTTCTGTATGCATACCAAAAAGTACAAAAAAGCAAATTACAGCGTGAAACAGGAGAAGAAGATTAAGAAAAAAATTATCCATAATATGAATAACGGTTGTTATAAGCGTTGCACCTAAAAAGAGAATAAGCCATCTTACGTGCAAAATCTTTGCAAATCGTTTAGGCTTAACATAATAATGATAAATAAGTATAAAAGCCCATATAATGCAAAGATATTTTATAGCATGCCCAATATGCTCAACAAATAAAAAAGAGCCAAGAAACATAGAGCATAGGTATATAATTCTGAATATGGATATGTTTAAAACAACATTAGTTGTAAAATTCCTTTTTATTTTTGCCATACTCCACCATCAGCCTAATACACTGCCTATTGTCTTAAACATAATTTTAATATCATACAATGCGTTGAACTTTCTATAATAATCAAGATTCAGTTTCATTTTTTCAGGTAGAATAATTTCCATATAGTTTTTATCAACCATTGCAGGGTCAGTGAAAAATTCATCGTTATCTTTATATGTAATACTTGCTAAAGATGTTATACCGGCAGGGGTGAGGAGTGTAGCATACATATCAGGGGTGTATTGGTCTACATATTTAATAACCTCAGGTCGTGTACCAACAAAGCTCATATCGCCAGCAAAAACGTTAAAAACCTGAGGTAGCTCATCTAGTCGCACCTTTCTCAGCTTTTCGCCTAGCTTTGTTACTCGCTTATCGTTAGCCTCGGTAATTAATCCACCCATTTGTTCAGCGTTATCAACCATAGTACGAAATTTCCATATTTTAAAACGCTTGCCATAGGTGGTAACTCTTACCTGCTTAAAAAGAACAGGACCTTTAGAGTCGCATTTTACAAGTATTGCAATAATCGCCATAGGGATTATAAGCAATATTATAAGGATAGCCGACATTATTATGTCAAGCACTCTCTTTATAACCAAAGAAGCCTTCTTTTTATTTAATATATCATAATATTCCTTTACTTCGTCATTACGCATATAATCGGGGAGTTTATCCCAATCTAATAAAATCATAGATAAACCTCTTTTCTATGAGATAATAAATTTAAACGTATCGTCTAATTATATAACAATATTTATTTTATTTCAATTTACAATATAATAACAATTTCAAATATATTTCAAAAGGTTAATATATAACTTACACAAAAATATAAAAAGAACCGGCAACTAACGCAGTTACCGGTTATATATATCTTAGGAAAACTTTATAATTTTATAGCAAATACCAAATGTACATTCGGCTACGAATTTATACCACCGCAAACCATCGGTCAACGAACTTATCGTCTATTCCTTAATGTTTCACTTTCTGTACAACCATTTGCTGTACCATAATTACATTTCGTAATTAAGAAGCCTTTTGGTGTTTTGCCGAAATATTCGGTTGTTATGTAAAATTAATTACACTCCCCAATCAATATTCAGTTGTAGGGTAATTATACAGCCGTAGCATATATATCCCAATCATTAATATGTCACTTTTAAAATCAAAGCGAAGATGAACATAATATATAATCACTTTATAATTACTTTCTACGCTTATTTGTTTTTACCATTATATGATATACTTTGCTTTAGCTGTAATTCTCGGCTTTTACTTTATGGCAAAAGCCCTTTGAAAATCTAGGTTCTGTTTCGCCCATAAGACTAAGCCCCTTTCACTAAAGATATTGCTATAGAATGCTTAAAATATTACATTGGACTATACCTCTTGTTTTAAAATATACTGAAGCTAGTCGCTAACTGTCCATTGGATTGTACCTCACTAGTAAAATTAAATCTAAAATAAAAATTCTAAACTATCTCATTGGAGTGTACCTCTTAATAAAATTTATCCTGTCTAAAAACTAATTATCTCATTGGTCTGTACCTCTTTCTTAATTTCAATTATATTATAACACACTTTTTGTAAATGTCAACACATTTTTTAAAAAATATTAAAAATTTTTATAAATTTATTAAAAGTAACGAAAAATGCAAATTTTTATAAAATTCATAATTAAATACTTGACTTGAGTGGTTAAAATGGTTAAAATAACATTAGTGATAAGAAAGGAATGATTGAAAATGAATAATGAATATGAGGCAGATCTAATAACTCTATTAGACGATGAAAATGTTGAGCATACTTTTGAGATAATTGATAGTATTGAAAAAGACGGCAACGTTTACTATGCACTTCTTCCTGTATATGATGATGCTCAGGAGCAGGTTGAGGATGACGGTGAGTACTATATCTTCCAGACAGTAGAGGAAGATGGGGAAGAGCTACTTCTTGAGGTTGAAGACGAAAAGCTTCTTGATGAGCTTGCAGCTGTTTTTGAAAAGCATTTTGAAGAAATTTTCGGTGAGGAAGAATAATTTTATTGTAAATTGATTAAAATATAATCATAAAATTAGTCACCCCTCCTGCCTGATGCGTCTTTGGTGTTTATATAACCCTACACTTTTATTAAAGGGAGCCGTAACTCCGGTAATGGTTTGCAGACCTCCCGTGTACAGCTTTATGTATGTGCATGGACGTTGGGAGTAGTAAAATTATTGGGTAGGCACCCACCTGGCTATGTTTAGTAGGCAGGTTATGATTAACATCTAACGGTTAGGCGGGATTTCTTAAAAATTACACCACAAAGCTTTAGTTGCTTTGTGGTGTTTTTATGTTATCGCTCAAGCTAACCACTTATATTTTTATTCGTATAAATGTAAATTAGCTGTTAATAATATGTTGAGAATTACAAAATGGAAAATATTAATTGTTATTAGTTAACCATTTGTTACAAAAAGCTGTATATTTTATGCTCATTTCTAAAAATATTGATAAAATTACAAAAATTTAAACTTTTCAATAAAAAAGGATTTTCTTTTAATTGTCTAGGTGTTATAATATTACAAGTTGTATTTATGTTTATATATAATAATTGATGTGAATTATAAAATCATGGAGGTTTGATTTTTATGGCGAAAATTAGAAACCGATACAACAATCAGATTACTCCCGGCAGTGTAGCCGTAGCTGGCGTGAAAGGCTTTTTCTCATTATTATGGAAAACTATTTCAACAGCCTTTATGATAATGCTTATTTCAGGCTTAATTGTAGGAGTAGCTGTGTGTATTTATTTGTATGGTCTTGCTTGTCAGCCTACAGGTATTAACCTTGCAAGTGAAAAGCTACAGCAAACGTCATTTGTTTATCTTTGCGATGAGGGTGGAGGAAATCCTAGAGAATATGCCAGACTACACGGAACAGAAAACAGAATCTGGGTAGGGCTTGACGTTATTCCTAAACATATGATTCAAGCACAGATCGCTATTGAGGATAAGCGTTTTGATGAACATCAGGGTGTTGACTGGATAAGAACTGCTGGTGCTATTGTTAACCTTGGTTCAGACTCAAGCTATGGTGGTTCGTCAATTACACAACAGCTTATCAAGAACATAACAGGTAAAAACGAGGTTAGTATTACACGTAAGCTAAACGAAATCTTCAAGGCTTTGAATCTTGAAAAAGAGTATACCAAAGATGAGATTATGGAAGCCTACCTTAATATAGTAAACTACGGTAGCAACTGTCAGGGTGTACAGGCTGCGGCTCACCTTTATTTCGCTAAGGATATTAACGAATGTAGCATAGCCGAGTGTGCAGCTATTGCAGGTATTACACAGAATCCATCAGCCTTGAATCCTCTTGTTTATCCTGAAGCTAATAAAGAGCGTAGAGAAACTGTACTTGATCAGATGTATAGTCAGGGCAGAATTACAAAGGCAGAGTATAATAAGGCTATGAAAGAGTCTGAAAATATGACCTTTGTAGGCTATGAAAATAATGAAAAAGAGCAGGAAAAAGAGGATAAGGAATCAGCACTAAGTGATGATTATATTTCAAACTGGTATATGGAGGCTATTCTAAGAGATCTACAGCAGGAGCTTGTAGAGGAGCTTGGTATCAGTGACGAGTCAGCAACAAATAAAATTTATTCTGGTGGTTTAAAGATTTATGCTGCTATGGATCTTGAATTCCAGCAATATTGCGAAGAGTATATACAAAACGTCTATACCCCATATGACCCTAACTGTGAAATTGCAATGGTTATGACTGACCTTAAGGGTAGAGTACTTGCTACAGTTGGTGGTAGAGATAAAAAAGAGCAGATGCTTGTATGGGATAGAGCAAACCTTGCTGAGCTACAGCCTGGTTCTGCCATAAAGCCACTTATTGTTTATCCATTAGCAATAGAGAATGGAAAATATCATTACTCTTCAATGGTAAAGGATCAGCCTATCGACCAATGGGAAATGACTTCCGACGGTTACTTCAAGTCAGGTCCTAACAATGTTTACGGCTCTTATCTTGGCGAGCTTACATTGCCAGATGCTATTGAGCGTTCTTCAAACGCTACAGCAGCTCAGACAATGGATATGATTGGAGCAAAAAATGCCTATAATCAGGCTATTAATAAAATGTATTTCAGACATTTATCTACTGAAGATGCTAACAACCTTGGTGCTTTGTCACTTGGTGGTTTAAATGGTGGTGTTACAGTAAGAGAAATGGCTACTGCCTACCAGTTTATGGGTAATGGTGGTTTAATTTATGACTCATACACATATTATTATGTAGAGGATGCAGAAGGTAACGTTATTATTGACCATAGAGAGCAAATCCCTACAAAGGCTTATTCTACACAGACTGCTACAATTATGAACAGAGAGCTTAACTATAACGTAGTACACAATAATCCTGCTCATACAAGTGCTGGTCAGGCTAGAATTACAGGCTGGGATATTCTTGGTAAAACAGGTACAACTGACGGTGGTAAAGACCACTGGTTCTGTGGACTTTCTCCTTATGCTACCTGTGCAGTATGGACAGGTTACGATACACCTTCTTCACTATCACAGTCAACCTTTACTGTGGCTGTTGATATCTTCCACGACCTTATGGCACATTATTTAAGTGATAAGGAAGCTAAAGAGTATAAGCTTGATGATTCTTTAGAGGAGCATCAGTATTGTGCAAGCACAGGCTTGCTAGCAAGCTACTATTGCTCAAAGTCATTTACAGGCTACTATAAAAAGGATAATGTTCCTGAATATTGTAATGGTGCTCATGGTAGTTATTATTCATACGATTCAGACGATTATTCAGATTATCTTGACTCATATGATGATGAAGAAGATGATGAGGATACAGATGATTCTTCAGAGGATTACAGCGACGATACAAGTGATGATTATTCTGATGATTACAGTGATGATTATTCCGATGACTACACCGAAGACGACAGCAGTGGTGATGACTACGTTGTAGATGACAGTGTAGACTATGATGATACTATAGTAGATGACACAGGTAGTAGTGATGTTGTTGTAGAAGATAACTCGGCATCAAGTGGAGATACAACAGTAGATGAAACTGTAGTAGCATAACTAATATTATTTCTGTTATAACAGGTAGATAGCTTTTTGGTATACTATTCGTCAGATAAAAAAATCTGCTCAAAAATCTTATCTGCTGTTTAGAATAGAGATAGTATGAATTAGTAAAATTAATTTTAATGATTTTAAAAATATAATTATATCTTGAGAGGTGCAAAATGGTACAAGTTGCAATTATGGGACACGGTGTTGTAGGTTCAGGTGTTGCTGAAATTCTACTTACACATAACGAAAGTCTAAAGAAAAAGGTTTATAAGGAAATTAATATTAAGTATATTCTTGATTTAAGAGAATTTCCTGAATTGCCATACGCAGACAAATTCACAAAGGATTTTAATGATATTGTAAACGATGATGAGGTTAAGGTAGTAGCCGAGGTTATGGGTGGTGTAAACCCTGCTTTCGATTTTGTAAAGCGTTGCCTTGAGGCTGGCAAAAGCGTAGTTACATCAAACAAAGAGCTTGTTGCTAAAAAGGGTGCAGAGCTTTTAGCTATCGCTAAAGAGCATAATGTTAACTTCTTGTTTGAGGCAAGTGTTGGTGGTGGTATTCCAATTATCCGTCCTCTTAACAACTGCTTGGTTGCTAACGAGGTAGACGAAATTGCAGGTATTCTTAACGGTACTACAAACTTTATTCTTACAAAAATGATTACAGAGTCTATGTCATTTAAAGATGCTCTTGCTCTTGCTCAGCAGTTAGGCTATGCAGAGCGTGACCCATCAGCTGACGTTGAAGGACACGATGCTTGTAGAAAAATTTGTATTCTTGCTTCACTTGCTTATGGTAAGCACGTTTACCCTGATAATATACATACAGAGGGTATTACAAATATTTCACTTGAAGATGTAGAATATGCAGAGCGTTGGGGTGGAGTTATCAAGCTAATTGGTGATGTAAAGAAAACAGAAAGTGGTTTACTTGATATTTTTGTTGCACCAATGCTTATCAGTAACGATAGTCAGCTTTCAAGCATTGATGATGTATTTAATGGTATCCTTGTAAAGGGCGATGCAACAGGTGATGTTGTATTCTATGGTAAGGGTGCAGGTAAGCTACCTACAGCAAGTGCTGTAGTTGCTGATATCGTAGACTGCGTTAAGCATATCTCAGCAAGAAAGTATTTGTTCTGGGATGATTGTGATGGTAGCAATGTTATGCCATATGAGCAGAGCGTTTCTGCTATGTATGTAAGAGCAATCGGTGATATTAAGGTTGTAAAGGCTGTATTCGGCGAGGTTTCAAAGCTACAGCGTAATAACGCACCTGATAATGAGATTGCATTTACAACATCAGCAATGACAGTAAAAGAATTTAACGACAAGCTTTCACAGCTTGCTGAAAACGGTGTAGAGGTAATTAACACAATCAGAATAGGTGATCTTTAATGATTAGAATTCAGATACCTGCTACAAGTGCAAACCTAGGCTCAGGCTTTGATAGCCTGGGCATTGCACTTACAATGTATAATCAGGTGTGGATGGAGGTTTCAGACGAAACCCTAATAACATCAAAGGATGATATTAAAGTACCTACCGATAAAAGTAATTTAATTTATTGGTCTGCTGAGCATTTGTATAAGGTGTGTGGTAAGCAATTTCCAGGGTTAACTATAATTCAGGAAAACAACATTCCAATGACAAGAGGCTTAGGCAGTAGCTCGGCTTGTATTGTTGCAGGCTTGGTAGGAGCTAACAGATTTTTAGGAAATCCTCTTACAAAAAAGGATCTAGTAAATCTGGCATCTGAAATAGAGGGTCATCCTGATAATACAACTCCTGCTCTAATGGGAGGACTTGTTACCTCGGCTATAGATGGAGGTAAGGTTTACAGCGTAAGTGTGCCGGTAGCTGAAAATATTAGATTTGGTGTTTTTATTCCACCATTTGAATTAAGTACAGAGTACGCAAGAGGCGTGTTACCAGAAACATATACAAAGGAGCAGGCTGTTTTCAACCTCTCTCGTTCATCACTTATGACGTCATCGCTGTTTTCAGGTTCACTTGAAAATTTGCGTGTTGCTGTACAGGATCAATTACATCAGCCATATAGAAAGTCGCTTATAAAGGGTTATGATACAGTATTTCGCACAAGCTACGAGCTTGGTTCATATGGTACTTATATAAGCGGTGCAGGACCTACTATTATCGCTATTATAGATGATAAACACACAGCAGATTTTGAAAATCACGCAATCAATTCTTTAGAAGAAAAGGGTTGCACAGGCTGGAGGTTTACAGTGCTTAGCGCAGACAGCGAAGGTGCTAAAATTATACTGGACTGATTATTAACAATTTGTTAAAATACACATTGACTTTTATGTGTTATCATATTAAAATTATTTACGGTGTTATTTAGCTTTTTAACCAAAGTTAAATACAATTTCTAGTGAAAAGGAGCTACACATATGAGCCTTATAGTACAAAAATTCGGTGGTAGTTCTGTTGCAAATGCTGAGCGTGTAAACAATGTTGCACGTATAGTAACAGATACTTACAAAAAAGGCAATAAGGTTGTAGTTGTTGTGTCTGCACAGGGTGACACAACAGACGATCTGATTGAAAAGCAGATGGAAATAAATCCTAACGCTTCAAAAAGAGAAAAAGATATGCTTTTAGCTGCTGGCGAACAAATTTCAATTTCTTTGCTTGCAATGGCTATTGAAAGAATTGGTTGTCCTGTTGTTTCTCTTTTAGGTTGGCAGGCAGGTTTTAAAACATCTTCTGCTCATACAAATGCAAGAATTAAGTCTATTGATTCTGAAAGACTAAAGAGAGAGCTTGACAGAAACAACATTGTTGTAGTAGCAGGCTTCCAGGGTGTTACAAGCTACGGAGATGTTTCTACACTTGGTCGTGGTGGTTCAGATACAAGTGCAGTTGCACTTGCTTGTGCTTTGAATGCTGATTTGTGCCAGATTTACACAGACGTTGAGGGTGTTTATACAGCAGACCCAAGAAAGATTGAGAACGCTCAGAAGCTTTCTGAGATTTCTTATGACGAAATGCTTGAGCTTGCAACATTAGGAGCTCAGGTTTTACACAACAGAAGTGTTGAGCTTGCTAAAAAATATAATCTTGAACTTGAGGTGCTTTCAAGTTATACTTGTGCACCAGGAACAATTGTTAAGGAGGCACCAAACGTGGAAAGAATGTTAATAAGCGGTGTAGCTAAAGATACAGATATAGCTAGAATTTCAGTTGTAGGCGTACCTGACGAGCCAGGTCTTGCATTTAAGATGTTCTCTAAGCTAGCTGCAAAGGATGTAAATATCGACATTATCCTACAGTCAGTAGGTCGTGACGGTACAAAGGATATCGCATTTACAACTGCTAAGGATAAGCTAGAGGATGCTAAGAATGTAATCGAGGCATTTATGCCAACTCTAAAGGCACAGAAGGTTATCTTTGACGAGGACGTTGCAAAGGTATCTATTGTTGGTGCAGGTATGGAAAGTCACTCAGGCTTTGCTTCAAAAATGTTTGAGGCTCTATATAATGCAGACATCAACATTCAGATGATTTCAACAAGTGAAATCAAGATTTCTGTTCTTATCAAGGCAGAGGATGCAGACAGAGCTGTTGCTGCTCTTCACTCAAAATTCTTTGATTAATCTGATTATAACTTTATAATTCACATCAGGCTTTAAGCACTCAGTATCAAGAGTGCTTAAAGCTTTTGTTATCTTGAATTATATTGCTAAAATATATTAATAATGGTATAAATTTAGCAATAATTATGGATATATGTAGCGAGGGAGAATTATGATTATTGTAAAAAGAACAACTGCTGGATTGTTAATGATAGTTCTGTCGATATTTGTATTGATTTATGCTATTTCAGAAACAATAGGCTCTATGGGTGATTTATCTGACTATCATTCTGTTACTTCAAATACTGTTAAAGCTGGAATGTATGTTGATGGTGTTATAGATGTGTGGGATGGTCCTGTTGCAGTAGAAGATGATAGAGAATATTATTTTTTATATCTTGATAATGGACAGGTGCTTACATATATAACTTATAATAAAACACAGAAAGAGATATTATCAGCAAATGGTGAAAATCAGGAGAATTTTGACAAAAGTGCGTTAAAGGTTCACGATAAGCTTGTAGAGATGAGTGAAACACAAAAAAGAGTATGTTTAGAGGTACTTACTGATAGTGGACTTGACAAGAAAGTAGCAAAAGAGGTTTTGATTCCTTATTATGTGGCTGATACTCCTTTGTGGGTCTATATGATTTTCTATGTAATTGCATTTGGTAGTATGGCGTATGGCTTTTGTTGCTTTTTACCTAAATTAAGAGAAATATTAGGAGCTGTTGGAAATAAAAAATCACAGCTTCCACAAAACTACTCCAACTACACAGATTATCAATCGGTTGATATAACAACTCAGACACAAGCTGAGAATAGTTGTTCGAATTGTAACGCTGAACAGAATATACTGTCTGATAATGTAGATAGTAACGTGCAAAATGCATATAGCAATGATAGCCTTATAAATTAATAGTTTTTATAAATAAATACAGCGAAAATTTAATGCGTAATGTAGAGGGGTAATATAATGAGATTTTATTTATCGAGAAAAATGTTTGGTTTTAATTTATGTCTTATAGCTATATTTTGTCTTGTTATGGGTATTGTAGATACAGTAAAATATGCAAATATAGTTGATTATCATTCTCTAACACCTGAAACTATAAAAACAGGAAATATAGTTCAAGGAACAATAGATGAATGGGCTGGTCCTTATGCTTATACTACAGATGGTGGAGAAATTTATTTTTTACACCTTGATAATGATCAGATTATTGCTTATAGCACATATGATGATGATCAAGTAGCTATTTTTGCAGCTTACGATGAAACCGTTGCAGAAAATGAATTGGTTGAGTTTACAGGAAAAATAAAGAAGATGCCTAAAGAAGATAAAGAAATGATGATGGAAATTTTTGCTGATGAGGGATTTACAAGCAAAGAATTTGAAGAAACATTCATACCTTATTATATTGCTAATCAGGTTAATATAACTCTTTATTTGTATGTGGCATTTGTAGTTGCAGGTTTGTTGGGATTTGCTATGTTTTTACCAGAGTTTAGTGAATTAATGGGACGTAGTGGTGCTAGAAAAGAGGAGTTTGAACCTAAATATCATACTTCTAATTTTAATTCAGGATATCAAACAACCTATTCTGCAGGAACACAGAAAACATATACAGGTGTTACAAACGCTAATAATACATATTCAGGTGCTCAGAGCTTTGGGCAGAATCAATACAGTCAACAAACTGCTCAAGGACAAAACAGAGAATATACAGGTAGTCAACAAACAGTTCAAGGACAGAACAGACAGTATACAGGTAGTCAACAAACAGTTCAAGGACAGAACAGACAGTATACAGGTAGTCAATACACTGCTCAAGGACAAAACAGACAGTATACAGGTAGTCAACAAACTGCTCAAGGACAGAACAGAGAGTATACAAGCAGTCAGTACACTGCTCAAGGACAAAACAGAGAGTATACAAGTAGTCAGTACACTGCTCAGGGACAGAACAGACAGTATACAGGTAGTCAATATACCACTGATGATAAAAACAGAATAGAATAATATATCAGCTTTTAAATCTGTTTGGTTGTAAAAAATACATAATAATATTGATATTAAATTGTGTATTGTTGTGTTGCGTAAAATGACATAAAGGGTGTTTTTACCCTTGACAAAATACTCTATAATGAGTATAATATTATACAGTGTTTTGAAACTGCCCGTATTGTCATACGGAATAGAGAGGTGCATTTTTGTGATTCTTGATTTAAAAAGTATTTTTGTGAACGAGGGTTCATCTCTGCATCGAAATCATTCTTTAAGTATGGCTGATATAAAAACAGACGGCTATTCTCCGTTTGTATCACCTGTAGAGGTTGATATACAGGCAGAAAATCGAGCAGGGTTAGTTAAGCTTTCTCTGGCAACTAGCTTTAACTACCAAAAGCCTTGCGATCGTTGCGGTGCCGACGTAACTAAATGTATAAGCTATCAATTTGAGCATTATCTTGTTACATCCCTAAGCGGTGACCAAAATGACGATTACATCGAAACTCCTGATCACACAATAGATGTTGATGAGCTTGTAGTTACTGATATTTTATTAGAGCTACCTTCAAAGCATTTATGTAGTGATGATTGTAAAGGGCTTTGCCCAAAATGCGGTGCAAACCTCAACGAAGTAGATTGTGGTTGTGACACTAGCATTACAGACCCTCGCTTAGAGGTTCTGAAACAACTTTTAGAACAAGAAGATTGATTAATAATTACAAAACAAGGAGAGGTTAAAAAATGGCAGTACCAAAGAGAAAGACATCTCACGCTAGAAAGAATAAGAGAAGATCAACAGTTTGGAAAATGGACGCTCCGGCTCTAGTAAGATGCCCTAACTGTGGCGAGTACAAAACACCTCACAGAGTTTGCAAGGCTTGTGGTGTTTACAACGGCAGACAGGTTGTAACAGTTGAAGAGTAATTAACTGATTTTTCAGAGGAGGATATTTAATCCTCCTCTTTTTTTCGCTTTTTATATGGAATAAGATGAATGTTTATGTTATAATAAATTGATATGTATATTTATTTAAGGAGGTTAGACGATGGCTGTTGTAATTTCATCTGTAAATGAAAAAAGTCGTGCTTTTAAAGCTGGTATATTGCCAAATGAAAAGCTACTTACAATAAACGGTAATGCTATTGTAGATGTGCTTGACTATAGATTTTATCAGACCTCAAGAGAGGTTGAGCTTGAAATTGAAGACGCTTTTGGTAATGTTCGCAATGTACATATACGTAAGGGTGAATATGAGGAAATTGGGCTTGAGTTTGAAACCTACCTTATGGATAAGCAACATTCCTGCCGTAATAAGTGTATATTTTGTTTTATAGACCAGCTTCCTAAGGGTATGAGAAAAAGCTTGTATTTTAAAGATGATGATTCAAGACTTTCGTTTCTCTTTGGTAACTATGTAACGCTTACAAATCTTACCCAGCACGAAATAGACAGAATTATTAAAATGCATATAAGCCCTATAAATGTATCGGTTCATACTACAAATCCTGATTTGCGTGTTAAAATGATGAATAATCGTTTTGCAGGAGAGGTGCTTAGTGTTCTGCCTAAATTTGCAGAGGCAGGTATAAAAATAAACTGTCAGATTGTAGCTTGCCCTGGTATTAATGACGGTAAAGAGCTTGAGCGTACACTTACAGATTTAGAGGCTTTATATCCGTCTGTTGAGTGTATAGCAGTGGTTCCTGTAGGACTTACTGCATATCGTGAGGGTTTATATCCTTTAGTTGAATATACAAAAGAAACAGCTACTCAAACGCTTGAGCTAATAGAAAGCTATGGTGATAAATTTAAGAAAAAATACGGTAGCAGAATTGTTTATGCATCTGATGAATTTTTCCTAAAGGCAGGCAGAGAAATTCCCGAAGCTGACTATTACGAGGATTTTGACCAGCTTGATAATGGTGTAGGCTTACTTTCTTTGTTAAGAGATGAGCTTTTATATGCACTTGAGGATGAAGAAGCTTCGGACATAAATAGAAATGTAACTATTGCTTGTGGTACAGGTGTTGCAGAGTTTATGCAAACACTTATGAATAATATAACAAATAAGTTTGGAAATATTAAAATTAATGTTGTAGGAATAAAGAATGATTTCTTCGGTGGTGGTGTTGATGTGTCTGGCTTGGTAACAGGTCAGGATTTACTCAAACAGCTTGAGGGTAAGGATTTAGGTGATAAGCTGCTTATCCCTCAGGTTATGCTGAGAAACGAAGGGGATATATTCCTAGATGATATTTCTATTGACGAGGTAAGAGAAAAGCTCGATTTACCCGTTATACCTGTTGCTAATAATGGTGAAACATTGCTTTGTGAAATACTGAATTAGTTTGTATTTGTTTCCTATATTATGGGGAATTTCAAAGAGATAGATAAATTAATTAAGGAGGTAATATTATGGCACGACCTGTTATTGCTATTGTGGGCAGACCAAATGTTGGTAAGTCTACATTGTTTAATAAGCTTGTAGGAGAAAGAATTTCAATAGTTGATGATACTCCTGGTGTAACTCGTGACAGAATTTTTGGTAAAGTAGAATGGCTGGATAAAACAGCAGATATTATAGATACAGGTGGTATAGAGCCTTATTCTGACGATATTATTTTAAAGCAGATGCGTAGACAGGCAGAGCTTGCAATTGATGCAGCTGATGTTATTATACTTGTAACAGACCTAAAAAGTGGCTTAGTAGCAACTGATATGGAGGTTGCTACAATGTTGCAGAAAAGTGGCAGACCTATCGTTTTATGTGTTAATAAATGCGACAAAATTGGTGAGCCTCAGCCAGAGTTTTACGAGTTTTATAACCTTGGTTTGGGTGATCCTATTCAGGTTTCTTCTGTACATGGTCATGGTACAGGTGATTTGCTTGAGGCAGTATTTGAGCATATTCCTGACAGTGCGTGGGAGGATAACGACGGCGAAATTATAAGTGTAGCTGTTATAGGTAAGCCTAATGTTGGAAAAAGCTCACTTATAAACAGGATTACAGGTGAGGAAAGATGTATAGTATCTAACATAGCAGGTACTACAAGAGATTCTATTGATACTACTGTTGAAAATGAGTTTGGTACATTCAAATTTACAGATACAGCTGGTATGCGTAAAAAGAAAAAGGTAGATGATGCTATTGAAAAATATAGTATTATCAGAGCAAAAATGGCAATAGAACGTAGTGATGTTTGTGTTATTATGATAGATGCTACAGAGGGCTTTACAGAGCAAGACTCAAAGGTAGCAGGCTTAGCACACGATGCTGGTAAGGCTTGTATTATCGCAGTAAACAAGTGGGACGCAATAGAAAAAGATGGCACAACAATGAATACCTACAAGAAAGACCTTGAAAAGGATTTTGCATTTATGTCTTATGCACCTATGATATTTATTTCTGCAAAAACAGGTCAAAGACTTGATAAGCTTTTTGAAATGATTAAGGCTGTTGCAAATTCAAATTCAATGAGAATTAAAACAGGTACTCTTAATGATGTTCTTGCACAGGCTACTGCAAGAGTTCAGCCACCTACAGACAAGGGTAGAAGACTGAAGATTTTCTATATGACTCAGGCTAGTACAAAGCCACCTACATTTGTTTGCTTTGTAAATTCAGCACAGCTTTTCCATTTCTCATATCAGAGATATTTAGAAAATAGAATAAGAGATACTTTTGGTCTTGAGGGTACACCTATTCGCTTTGTAATTCGTGAACGTGGAGATAAATAAAATTTTTGGAGGGTCTATGAATAGCTTTATTAATTTTTTGGGTAATGGTTGGTGGCAGATAATTTTAACAGCAGTTGTTGCTTATCTGCTAGGAAGTATAAATTTTGCAATTATTATTACTAAAATTGTAGATAAGAAAAATGATATACGAGAAATGGGCAGTGGTAACGCAGGCTTTACAAATGTTTTGCGTTCAGTAGGTAAAGGTCCTGCTGTATTTACTATAGTATTCGACTTTTTAAAGGCTATAATAGCTGTAATAATAGGTGGATTGCTATTTTCTACTATTGTTTCAAGCAATAGTGCTCAGGGTGAAGAATTTGTGGCTTATGGTAAATATCTTGCAGGCTTGTGCTGTATAGCTGGCCATATGTTCCCTGTTTATTTCGGCTTTAAGGGTGGTAAGGGAGTAGTAACAACAGCTGCATTAATGGCTGTAGCAGACTGGAGAATTTTCCTTGTTATGTTGGGCATTTTTGGAATAGCATTTATATGCTCCAAGATTATTTCTTTAGGTTCTTTATTATGTGCTTTTTCTTATCCTATAGCAACATTTTTGTTTCTGTATTTTGTAGATTATCGTATTTCATTAGGTACAGAAAATGTTCATTCTTTTTCTTATGTAATAATTTCAAGTGTATTTACATTATTTATCGGATTATGTGTTATAATAAAGCATAAAAGCAATATTCAGCGTTTGCTTAATGGCACAGAAAAGAAAATTACAGCTAAAAAATAATTAACAGGAGGTTAATTAGAAATGATATGTGGTAAATGTGGAAATGAATATTCAAGCGAGAGATTTTGTCCTGTATGTGGTTACCCATCAGACGATGTTCAGGCAACCAGAAGAGAACAGGCTGAAAGATATGCATCTCAGTTTGGTGATAATTTTGATATGGATACAAATGAAGAAACAGATAAAATAATCGACAGAGCTACTCAGGCTCAGCAGTATGATTCACAGTTTGACTCTGATTATTCTCAGCTTTTTAACGAGTATTCAAAGGACATAGAAAAGGAAATGGCAAAAAAAGCAAATCAGAGCAAAGTAGAAAAGGAGCTTGAGGATATTTCTTCAAACTCAGAAGAGAATCTTTCTACATATGACGATGAATTTGATATTGATGTTGACGATGATGACGATCCAGATATGAAATCAAAAAGCCCTGTTATAGTAGCACTTGTAATTATATTTGCAATTCTTATTGGTGCTATTGCGTGGTTTGTTGTATCAAGTATGAATGATGATACAAATCCAGCTGAGAATAATAACGCTACAGATACTTATGTAGAGCAACAGGCTACAGTTCCTGTTATAACACAGCCTGTAACAGAAAACGTGACAGTTCCAGCAACAGAAGCTCCTACCGAGGAAGTAACAGAGGCACCAACAGAGGCACCAACAGAAGCTCCTACAGAAGCTCCTACAGAGGCACCAACAGAAACTCCTACAGAAGCTCCTACTCAGGCAGAAACTGAACCTGTTAATGATGCTGACACAGAAACAAATGATTTTATAGATGAAGACGGTGACGGTATTCCAGACGATTTTGTAGACGAAGATCGTGATGGTTACGACGATAACACAGACGAATATTATGGTCACTTGCTTAGCTATATTGCTTAATTGATTTTAAAAGGGTCGTTGTATGTAACGACCCTTTTCGTTGTGAGGGACGATATGAAATATACGTGTGATGACTTTAAAGAATTAAAAATTAAATATGGCGAGCGTTGCAGTGTTGGTATATTTGGAGAAGATATTTATGCAATGCGTTTTTGGGTTGCTATTGGACATAATGTGTATTACAGCGAATATTTTAAAATTGAAAAAGAAGAATTTGATAATTATCCATTTAATTCAGAGGTTTTGATTGAAAAGTATTACCATAGTGATATTCCTTTTTTATGTTCTGATTATCAAGATAAAAGTCATGCTACATATGGATTTGAAATATAAATTATATCAACGAAAGGAGAACCAAAATGGAGGATAAAATAAAAAAGCTAAGAGAAAAAGCATTGTCGTTGCCACTTTCTCCGGGTGTGTATATAATGCGTGACAAAAGCAAGAAAATAATATACATTGGTAAGGCTAAGGCTTTGAAAAACCGTGTAAGCCAGTATTTTGGTTCGCATACAAATCATTCGCCCAAGGTTATCAAGATGGTAGAAAATGTTGATACCTTTGATTATATTGTAACCGACAGCGAATTTGAAGCGTTAGTGCTTGAATGTAGTCTTATCAAGCAACATTCCCCACGATATAATATTTTGCTTAAAGATGATAAGGGGTATAGCTATATTAAGGTAACAAATGAGCCTTGGCAGAGAATAAAGGCTGTAAAGCAGATTGAAGATGATGGTGCTGAATATATAGGTCCTTATATGAGTGGTTATTATGTTAAAAATGCAGTTGATCAGGCTATAAAGATTTTTAAATTACCAACCTGTGGTAAGAAATTCCCACAGGATATAGGTAAGAGCAGACCTTGCCTTAATTACCATATAAAGCTATGTAACGCACCCTGTGCAGGGAAGATAAAATATAAGGAATATAAAGAAAATATTCAAGAGGCAATAGCTTTTCTAAAGGGTGGAAGTACAGTAGACCTTAAAAGAATGACAGAAGAAATGAACGAAGCTGCCGAAAATCTGGAATTTGAACGAGCAGCCAGAATAAGAGATAGAATAAGTGCTGTAAAGAGAATGTCAGACAGTCAAAAGGTTGTATTTTCAAAAATTGAAGAACAGGACGTTATAGCAGTAGTAACAGAGGGACCTAGAGGCTGTTTTGAGATATTCAAATTTAGAAATGGTTCTCTTTATGATAGAGAGCATTTTATAATTTACGATATAGATGATCTCCCACAGGCTAGAAGCGAATTTATAACAGGCTATTACTATTCCAGAGATACTGTGCCACCACGAATTACAGTTGATGGAGATGTAAACGACATAGAGCTTTTACAGGAGTGGCTTAGTAAAAAGCTAGGTAAAAAGGTTAGCATAGTAAAGCCACAAAAGGGTGAACAGCTAAAGCTTGTTGAAATGTGCAAAACTAATGCAGCTGAGCATTTAGCACATTTAAGAGGAAATGTTGGCAAGGATACAATGGCACTTAATATGCTAGGTGAGCTTTTAGTCTTGCCAAATTTACCAAGATATATTGAATCCTACGATATTTCAAATCAGAATGGTACAGCAAATGTGTGTGGTATGGTAGTATTTGAAGACGGAAAGCCTTTAAAAAGTGCCTACAGAAAATTTGAAATAAAGAGCTTTTCGGGTCAGGATGATTATGGTTCAATGGCTGAGGTTATAGAAAGAAGACTTAACGAATACGAAAAGCACAAAAAAGAGGGGATAGGCTTCGGAAGATTGCCAGATCTTATTCTACTTGACGGTGGTAAGGGGCAGGTAAATGCAGTAAAGTCTGTTATGCTGGCAAAGGGATACGAGATACCTGTCTTTGGTATGGTAAAGGATAATAAGCACCGTACTCGTGCAATTACAGATAGTGGTAACGAAATTGCAATAGCAAATAAGCGAAATGTCTTTACTCTTGTTTCAAATATTCAAGAGGAGGTTCATAGATTTGCCATAGGCTATCACAGACAAAAAAGGAAAAGCACAGCATTTAAAAGCTCGCTAACCGAGATAAACGGAATAGGTGAGAAGCGTGCTAAAGCACTTTTAAAGCACTTTGGTACAATTGCAAATATCAAAGAAGCAGACTTGGAAGAGCTGGAACAGGCTCCAACAATGAATACAGTGGTAGCTAGAACAGTATTTAACTATTTTCATAGCAACGAATAATGAAATTTACTAAATTTTACCATATTGTTCATATAATGTTGGAGTAATTGTGGTTGACAATTTATTTAATATAAGGGATAATATATCCTAAGAATATGAAAGTAGGTGTATTATGAGAGTTATTACCGGCATTGCAAGAGGTAAAAGACTAAAAACACTTGAGGGTCAGGACGTAAGACCAACAACAGAGAAGGTAAAAGAATCAGTATTTAATATAATTCAGTTTGATGTTGAAGGAAGAGTTTTTCTTGACTTGTTTGCAGGCTGTGGACAAATGGGAATAGAAGCATTAAGCCGTGGTGCTAAAAGTGCCGTTTTTGTTGATAACAGAAGAGAATCTATCAACGTAATAAAAGCAAACCTAAGCAATACAGGTTTAACTGATAGTGCAAAGGTGTACAATACAGATTCACTTGCATTTATAGCTCGTGAACAAGCTGAGAAGTTTGATTTAGCATTTTTAGATCCACCATATGGTACAGGTGTGTTACAAAAAGCACTACCTCTTACAGCACTTCAAATGAAGAAATCTGGTATAATTATCTGCGAAAGACCTATAAATGAAGAAATACCTGAAAAAATTCACGGTTTTATACTTGACAGAAATTATCGTTATGGTAAAATTATAGTAAGTACATATCGCTATGAGGATGTGACTGACTAATGGAAAGAACAATAATTTGTCCCGGTAGCTTTGACCCTGTTACTTTAGGTCATATTGATATAATAACACGAGCTGCCAATATGTTTGATAAGGTTATAGTGGCTGTTCTTGTAAATTCATCTAAACAGCCGAGCTTTACTATTGAAGAACGTACAGCTCTTTTAGAAAAGGCGTTGTCAGGGTATAACAATATAGAGGTAAGAAGCTTTGAAGGGCTGTTGGCTGATTATGCCAGAGAAACAGGTGCTACAGCTGTTGTTAAGGGATTAAGAGCGATGTCTGATTTTGAATATGAATTTCAGATGTCATTAACCAATAAAAGCCTTAACCCTAACTTAGAAACTGTGTTTTTAACCTCAAGAGCAGAATATATGTATTTAAGCTCAAGCATTGTAAAGCAGGTTGCCACTCTTAATGGTGACATTACAAATTTTGTTCCTGAGTGTATTCACGATGAAATTAAGCAAAGACTATCGAAAAATGTTTAATGTTTAGCCTGTGCTTTTTATAGGTTAGTGTTTTATATTTGAGAGTCAAAGGAAAAGGATGGTTAAGATGAAAGTAGAAGATTTATTGTTAGAACTAAGAGAAACTATTGAGGACGCAAAGGTTTTACCACTTTCAGGTGGCAAAAGTGTTATTGATGTAGAAAGCCTAAAAGAGCTTTTAGATGATATCGAAGACACACTACCACAAGAGGTTCGTCAGGCTAAGGCTATTGTTGCTGACAGACAGAAGATAATTGCAGATGCTAAGGCAGAGGCAGAGAGCATTATTCGTTCAGCCGAGGATAAGAAAAAGTCTTTAGTAACTCAGAATGAAATTGTAAGACAGGCTCAGGCAGAAGCTAACGAGATTATTACAGATGCTAAGCTAAAGTCAAGAGATATGCGTAAAGCTGCTAATGGTTATGTTGACGAAATGCTAAGACAGGCAGACGAAATGCTTACAGCTCAGGTAAATGAGATTAAGAAGACAAGACAGAACATAAAAGCAAGCCAAAGACCAGCTCAGCCTGTAAAAACACAGGTTCCTACAACAAGCAGTACAGATAAAGAAGACTGATTGCTTTAATGGTTTAAAGTATATAAGGGAACGTATGAGAGGTGGTTACAGATTTTCTGTAACCGCTTTTTCTATATGTGTTTAATTATTTAATTATAATGATCAGAGGTTATGGTTTTAATTTGTTATGTTTAGAGTTTATAAAATATAAAGTTAATTATAATAAAATTGTTCAGCGAAATAGGTTGTAATGTGTTATAGTTGATAATTTAAATCGAAATAAAAAGAGGGGGTACGATATGAGTAAAAAAAGATTAGCATATATTGATGCTGTAAAGGGAATTGCTTGTTTAGGAGTATTTATACATCATTTTATAATCAAAGTTTTACCAGCCACAGTTACAGGCAAGATCGAGGATTCTCGTGTTTTTGGTGATTATATTTTAGGGAGCAGAGCAATAGGTTTTATATTAAATGGTAATTTCTGGGTGTGTATGTTTATAGTGATCAGTGCTTTTTTATTATCTAAATCAATTATGAATAAGAACGTAGATAGAGATTTGTATATATCTAAGACTTTGCTAAAAAGGTATCCTAGATTAATGTTTCCAGTATTAGGTTTAAATATAATATGTTTTATAATATTCTATATTTTTTATTTATGTGGGGTGCATCTCGAAAATCCTTTAAACATGTCATTTGCTTCGATGCTTAAGATGACTGTATTTGATATGTGGTTTATTGAAGGAACTAGTACAATGGGATATTGGATGATGTATATACTTTTTTACGGCTCAATTATTTCGGTTGTATTGTCCACCATTTTAGCTAATTGCAAAAAAGTATCATACTCAAGAATAACGCTGATTTGCTTACTTCCTTTTATGTTGTATTTAAATACATATTTTTTTGCTGTTTTAATTGGTGTATGGCTGGCTTATGAAACTCAATATACAGATTTTAAATTTTTAAAAAAGTGCAAGTTTTTTAATATTATATTGATTATTTTTACTATTATTGCAATTGTATTTGCAGGATATCCTTCAACAGGTAACACCACTCAAGGTGTATATATGATATTTAATGTTTTACCTACTGGTTTTAAAAATATGGTTCATATATTTCATATATTTGCAGCTATGTTAATAATGATAATTTTTATATGCAAACCTAAATTACAAAAAGCTTTTGATAAAAAGTGTTTTTCATTCTTAGGTGAAATATCTTACGCTGTATACTTAGTACACCCCGTGGTTATTTCGTTTATTGGTATACCATTGTATAATTATCTGGAAAAAAATATTGGGATATTGTTTAGTGTGTTAATAACAACTGTATTTTTAATAATAGTTGTTATTATATTAAGTTGGTTATTTAATAAATTTATAGAAAAACCGATTATAATGATTGTGGATAAAATGTTTAAAAATGTATTTTGAGTAATTTTGGAGGAGTTATAGTGGTTTGTATACAGAAAGTAGTCAATACCAACATACCAACCCTTGCACAGGTTGCAAGTGAAATATGGCACGAATACTATACACCTATTATAGGCTTACAGCAGGTTGAATATATGGTAGATAAATTTCAGTCTGTTAAGGGCATAACACAACAGATTGATAATGGGTATGAATATTATTTTGCAATATATAATGGTGAGATTGCCGGATACTTTGGTGTACAGCCACAGGCTGATAGCCTGTTTTTAAGCAAGCTTTATATAAAGAAAGATTTTAGAGGAAAGGGTATTTCTACACAAATTCTTGCATATATAAAGGATATAGCTCTAAAGTATGGTAAATGTAAAATAACTCTTACTATAAACAGACATAATTACAGCACAATAGATATCTACAAGCATTTTGGATTTAAAATAGAAAAAGAAGAAAAGGCAGATATAGGCAACGGATTTTATATGGATGATTATATAATGGCTTTTATAATATAATTTGTACATAGTTTATATAATATGTCTAATTTATTTTGCGTAAATCTATATTGATAAATTTTGTTGAATATGGTATTATTAAGAAAAATTTTAAAGGAGAGTTTTTATGAAAAGAAGAGAAATTGCACTTTGTATACTTTTATCATTTGTAACCTGTGGTATTTACACACTGATTTGGTTGGCTTTTATGGCTAATGACCTAAGAGAGTTAGCTAACGATCAGGATAAGATGGGTGGCGGCTTAGTTGTAATATTAACAATCGTTACTTGTGGTATCTATGGTCTTTATTGGTATTATCAGGCTGGTAAGTCAATAGAAAAGGCTAAGTATATGCGTAATATGCAAGCAGATAATGCATCAGGTCTTATTTATTTGTTATTAGGTATTTTTGGATTCGGTATTGTTTCAATGTGCTTAATTCAACATGAAATCAATAATCTGATGAATGTACCTCCAATGAACAATGGTGCTACTTTTGTAAATCAGAATAACTACTATGGTGATAGTCAGCCTTATGATAACCAAAACTATTATAATACTGACCAAAACTATAATAATCAGGGTTATAACCAGAATGATTATAACGACCCTAACAACACTAACAATACAAACTATTGAGAGAGAGATTAAAAAAGATAGGCATAGGCTGTACTGTTCTTATAACAGTAGGCTTAGCCTACTTTCTAATATGTAATAAAATTGGTTTTGGTATACCTTGTTTTTTTCATCAGATTACAGGGCTAAAATGTCCAGGCTGTGGAATTTCAAGAATGTGTATAAGTCTATTAAAAGGAGATGTATATTCAGCCTTTCTCTATAATAGAGGAGTTATGCTTATGTCACCTTTTATTATCTATTTTGTTATTAAAGAATTTTATCTTTATGTGCGTTATAATGATTTCACATTGAAAAATTGGGAACGTGTTTTAGCTATAGTATTAATTATAATACTTATTATTTTTGGTTTGCTTCGCAATATTTGGAGCTGGTGAAGAGTTTAAGTATATAAAATAGCTGATATATTGATTTTAACTGGGTAATAAAATGACAAATCGACAATTTTTTTTATAAAGATTTACATACCTTTATTTTTATGCTAAAATATAAAAATAATTATTAAAATTTATATAGGGTAATGTGAACTATAATATGTAACACTTTAAACTGTATAAATGGTATATTTTGAGGTGTGCTATGATTGAGAAGGTAATAAGGTATTGTTGGTTTGGTGGTAACGAGAAACCTGAAATTGTTAAAAAATGTATTGAAAGCTGGCATAAGTTTGCACCTGACTATAAGATAATTGAGTATAACGAAGATAGCTTTGATATAAATGCTTTGAAATTTACAAAACAAGCATACGAGGCTAAAAAATGGGCATTTGTTTCTGATGTAGCAAGACTGGAGATTATTTATAACGAGGGTGGAATATATTTAGATACTGATGTTGAGCTTAAGGCACCATTAGATGATTTGCTTAAATTTGATGCTTTTTTTGCAGGTGACGATATTTCAAATATTGTTAATACAGGCTTAGGCTTTGGTGCAGTAAAAAATCATCCTATAATAAAGCATATGCATGATGTTTATCTTGATTTAGAGTTTAATATGGGTATGGTTAACACTCAGATTAATTCTCAGGCAGTATGTGATTTTAGTGATAAAATTAAAAGCTCAGGTGAAGAAACACAGATTGTTGACAATATTTGTGTGTTATCTGCTAAGGATTATGCTGAATATGCTACACATCATTACGATTTATCGTGGATGGATGAAAAAGACCGAAAATTGTCAAAAAAGAGAAAATCAAAAAAATGGTTATGGAAATTAAAATGCTTTGCAAGACAAGATAAGTTTTATAACTATTTTAATAAGAAGTCAGGTAAAATCAGAAAGATTTATATTTTCCTTGCTTATGACTTTTTAGATAATGGATTTTTATATTTTGCAAAACGTTTTTTCTTAAAATTAAAGAAATCAAAATAGTATTACTTAAAGTACATATTGAATATTAAACAAAAAATGATTTTAGCGTAGTTAACGGTTGTTGACTACGCTTTTTTTAGGGAATAGTGTCAAAATAATTCTATGATTTCGGCTAACTTAACAAAAAAATTAAAAAGGCTCTTATTTTATTGAAGATGTTAGATATTGATGTTAAAATTATATTAATAATGGGAGCAAATATTTACAATAGCTACGGTTGGTATCTCTCATAAATTGTAAAATTATTAAAGGAGGATTTTTAAAAAATGAACCTAAAAAGAAACAAATTTCTTTGTGCAGTATTATCTGCAACAACAGTTATGTCAATGCTTACATCGGTTACAGCTGTTGCTACAAATGGTGAGAATAGTACAAATACCTCAGATGAAGCTATAAAAAGCGTAGTACAGTCAAATGCCTTAACTGATAACGAGACTAGCAAAGAAGCACAGCTTGATTATAGTACAGACACAGAAAACTATGGTGCAACAGGTGACCTATCGTTTGAGTATGGTGTGCCAGATGATGTAACTGTAATTGATTCGGTAAGTGACTATTACAATTTAATTGACAAAAAAGGTAAGCTAGGAAGTAGTAGCCTTAAAGCCAATTTACCTAGCACAGTAGATAATAGCCAAAGCAAATATTTTCCACCGATTGGCGACCAAAAATCTTTGGGTTCATGTGTTGCATGGGCACAGGCGTATTATCAGTTTACATATACAATGAATAAAGCTATGGACGTAGAAACTACAGCAGAAAATTCATTTTCACCTTTATTCTTATATAATAATGTAAATGGTGCTAAGGATGATGGTCTTTCATTTGATTTTGCATATAACTTTATGAAATATCAGGGTAATGTTCCACTTGGTATGGTACCTTACGGCGAAGATTATCTTACATGGAGTCCTACCGAAGAGGTGTGGAAGACATCTGTAAAATATAGGGTAAAGGATTTTCAGGTGTTTGATAATGTAGGTAACGAAGAAAATCTAATTACTTCAGCAGACGACTCTGACCTGGAGACAATAAAAACAGCGTTAAACAATGGAGATGTACTTGCTTTTTCTACATTTGTTTATTCATTTGACAGAGTAAAGCTTACTAAAAATGCTAATGCTCCCGAAAATGATAAATACGCAGGCGAATATGTTGTTTCAAGATTAACCGATATGAAGGGTAGCCATAGAATGGCACTTGTAGGTTATAACGATAATATATGGACAGATATTAATAAAAATAGTGTTGTAGATGCTGGCGAAATGGGTGCATTTAAAATTGTAAACTCTTGGGGCGAAGATTATTCAAATAAGGGATTTATATGGGTTGCGTATGATGCTTTGAATAAAGTATCAGTAGTAGATGGTGCACCTGAAACTCCAAAGCGTACAAATGCTATGACATCAATTACAAGAATTGATGTTGTACCATATAACGAAAGAGGAAATTTATATTTAAAATACACATGGAATACAGCAAACAGAAACCGTGCAAAGGCAATTGTTACAGCAGAGCTTAACGGTACAACATATAGTGCAAATGTTTACGCACAATATCCTATTACCGTTAACAGAGGTGACTGTTCTTTTGACGGTACAACAAATTCTAATGACGGTACAATGGTATTTGCACTTGATAACGTATTCCCTGAGATAACCTCACAAAATATTACCGATTTAAACTGGAGTGTTACTTTTTCTGATACAAAAGCAGATGGAGTTAAGCTAACTGTAAAGGACGCTCAAATTGTTGATGAGAGTACAAACAGAGTATTTAAGCCACAAAATGCTTATCCATTCACACTTGACGGTCAAGAAAAAACAATCGAGCTTGCTCAAACCCAATTAAAGGATACTGTTATTTATTATAGAGGCTACGATAAGCCAAATTTACATTATAAGGTTAATAATGGTGCATGGACAACACAGGGTGGAGTGCCTATGACATATAATATAGAAAAGCGTGGCTATCTGTATAAATATGTTATCAAGCTTCAGCAGGAGTCTGATGTAACACTTTATTTCAGCGACAGCAAGGGTAATATTGATAATAACAATGGCAATAATTATAAAGCTGTGAAGGGTTTGAATTATTTTGTAACAAAAAATGTTGCACAGCCAATAAAGCCAACTGTTAAATGTAAAGATACAGCATTAAGCTCTGAAAAAATGTTGAATTTTGAAGCCTCTGCAACAGGTGGCTATGCACCTTATCAGTATCAATATATATTTAAAAATCTTAATACAGGTGTTGAAGAGGTAAAAAACTACCTTGATAAAAATGATACAACATATTATTTTAATACTCCAGGTAATTACAGAATAACTATTAACGTTAAAGACTATTCAGATAATGTTGCCTCTACTTACATTGATATGCATTTAGAGAAGAAGGCTTTTGAATATACCGAATTTAAAGTAACACCAAACGAAAAGATTATGGTTGGTGACGATATTGAGTTTTTTGCTTTAACAAACTTCGAAAATATAGACTACGCTGGATATGCAAAAAATCTTCATAATATAACTATTAAGGATTCAAACGGAGGTGTTGTTTGCTCAACTGATATAAGGTCAACATACTTTAGTCTTTCAGGTAAAACAAGTGAGCTAAGACTTAATTGGATGCCACGAAAGGCAGGTAAATACTCAGCTAAAATTTCATCTACTGATTCAAAAGGTAACTATGCAGAAAAGAGTATTAATTTTACTGTTGCAGAATATAATGGCACAATGATTGGTGACGTAGATAATAATAGCGAAATAAACCTAACCGACGCACTTTTAATTATGAAGTATACCATTGGTGGTGTTGATGCTTCAAGACTATGGCTTGTGCTTTCAGATGGTAATGATGATAGCAAGGTGGATTTGATAGATGCAATTTATATTATGAAATATATTATTTTAGATAATAACACAGCTAATATAGGTAAAGTAAACTACCGAGAGCTACCAACAGAGCCACCAACAGAGCCACCAACAGAAAAACCAACAACTCCAGTAACTAAAAATATGGTAACATTTACAAATTCACATAACTGGAGTGGCATAATATATTGCTATTATTGGTCAGATTCAAATAAGAGTATGACAACATGGCCAGGTAAGCCAATGACAAAAGCAGGTACTGACACATCAAATAAAGCTTTGTATACCTTTGAAGTGCCAAGTGGTGCTACGTATGTAATATTTACAAACGGTAGTTGACAAACTGTAGATATATCTTACGGTGGTGGAAATATAAAATACGCTCCAACTACTACCGATTCCAAGGGACACTACAAGGTAGAGGTTTTGAAATAGTATTTTAAAAAGACGGACAACCCCAAAATTATATTTTCAACTTCTTGAATTTTTAATATTGGCATTAATTATCCCCCCACAATGTCAAATATGGCATTGTGGGGGGATATTAGTCTTGTAGAGTATAACAAAAAAGGGACGGATTAACCGTCCCTTACAAAGTGTATGCAATTTAGAAAAAAATTATTTTATGCCTTTTTACGAGCAAAGAAAGCAACGCCTAGAGCAGCTGTTAGTGTAGCAACAAGAGCAACGATTGGTGTGCTGTCACCTGTTGTTGTTGTACCTGTGCTAGTTGAAGAACTGCTTGATGAGCTGCTTGATGAGCTGCTTGATGAGCTGCTTGAAGAACTGCTTGATGAGCTGCTTGATGAGCTGCTTGATGAGCTGCTTGATGAGTTGTCGCTTGAAGACTCAACCTCAACGCCTAGCTCCTTAGCAACCTTAGCCTTAGCCTCGTCCCATGTCATACCTGTCTCGATCTTACCATCATCGTTCCAGTTGAAGATTGTGTTACCGTCAGCCTCGTTCTTATCATCGTACTTCTTAACGAAGTTATCGTATAGGTTCTGGTTTGTTTCGCCAGGTAGGAAAGCTGTACCAATAACGTTAGCGATAGAAGATACTACCTTGTGAGGACCACAATCAGGGTTCTTTCTCCAACCTAGACCATAGCTTTCTTTCTTAGAGTCTACTGGGTTCTCAAACTTGTCTTCCATTACATAACAAGTATCTCCAATACAGTTAGCATTGAATACTGTATCATATGTCTGGATACCGCTGTCACCTGAAATGATGATTAGGTTCCAGTCACCCTCTGGTACGTTGTATGTAGCCTTTGTGCCATCCTCAGAGATTGTCATCTTCTCGTCCTTTGTCTGCCAAGAATATAGACCCTGATCTGTTAAACCGTTCCAGATGTGAGCATAGAAAGTTTTGTTAGCATTCTTCCAGTTTTCATTAATTTCAAATGTAATTTCACCAGAGAAAGCTGATGTGTTTACTGCGCTTGCACAAGCGATTGAGCCTAGAACAGCTACGCTTGTTAAAACGCTAAGAATTTTCTTTGTCATTTTAGTCTCCTCCAATAATATATAATCGTTTCCGAAGCATACACTTCAGTAATACAATTATATAATATATTTTTTAAATTAGCAATAATTTTCCTAAAAAAAACTATGGTACTTTCTACTAACATATTGAGTTAGCTGTTTTGTTTTTGTTGATTTATTACATTTTATTAAAAATTTCTCTTATACGAAAATTTTTACTTCCTAATTTTATCCATAATAATCTTAAAAAAATTGCCAATAATGTTATTAACGGAAATTAAGGAAATGAGATTAATAATAAATTTAATTACCATATAAGAAAGACTTAAAAAAAGAAAAACTAATAACAGCAACGGAATAGGAGGTGAGAGAATGGAAAAATTTATAAAGTTATCTACCGTTGCAATTAGTGCTGTATGTATTATGCTGTTGGGATTAGGAGCGTTCTTAAATAGCTATCTTCCATCTGAATTTAATGTAAGCAAAACAGGTAATGAATATATGGAGTCATATGGTGTAACGCTTAATACCTATACCACAGGTGCGTCGGACAAGGTTGAAGGTAAGCTTATGCTGGGTAATGTAATACCTATAAAGAATGTTCAAATTAATATTAAGGAAAATGAATCTGTTACTCCTTGTGGTACACCATTTGGTATAAAGCTGTTTACAGAGGGGGTTATGGTTGTAAAAACCGAAAGCATAACTGTAGACAATAGGGTTTATAATCCTGCACGAGATAGTGGCATAGAGGTTGGTGATATTATAACCCACATTAATTCAACCAAAGTAAATTATACCGAGGATTTACCTGTTATTATTAATAATTCGCAGGGTAAGCCTGTAAGCCTTAGTATTATAAGAGATGATAAAAAAATTTCAAAAACTATTATTCCTATAGATACGGGTAATAGCTGTTATAAAATCGGTGTGTGGGTACGAGACAGCTCTGCCGGTATAGGTACTATGACCTTTTACCATAATCAAAGCAAGGCTTTTGGTGGTTTAGGACACGGAATATGTGACGTTGACACAGGCGAGCTTATGCCTATGGCTCAGGGAGAGGTTACAGATGCAACAATAGATAGTGTTACTAAAGCACGAACAGGCTGTGCAGGCACATTAAATGGTCATCATAGCACAGATGAAAAAGGCTACATTATAAGTAACTGTAATTCAGGTGTGTTTGGTTATATTGATTCTTCACCTGTAAAGCATAGGTCAATTACTATAGCCTATAAGCAACAGGTTAAAACAGGAAAAGCTCAGATAATCTGTACAGTAGATAGTGGAGAACCACAATATTATGATATTGAGATTGAATCTATAAACTTTAATGAAAATGCAAAAACAAAAAATATAGTAATCGAAATAACAGATAAAAAATTGCTTGATAAAACAAATGGTATTGTACAGGGAATGAGTGGAAGTCCGATAATTCAAAATAATAAGCTTGTTGGTGCAGTAACTCACGTGTTTGTAAATGAACCGTCAAAGGGCTATGCTATTTTTGCAGAAAATATGATAGATGATTTTAATCAAGCAAATAAAAATTTAGAAAACGCTGTTGCGTAAAAAGGTTTTATGTTGTTGATTGTCGAATTGATTGTCGAATAAAGTTATATTTACTCTAAAATGCTCATAGATTATTGAAGAAAAAATTTTTCAAAAATTTCCTTGCTAACTATTGCCAAATTTACCAGTTTATGGTAATATATAGACACCGAAGAAAAACAATAAAAAATATTAGTGAGGAGAGAAATTATGGAAAATAAAATCAATATTATAATTACAGAGGATTTAGCAGAAATGAGTCGAGAAGATTTAAGAGTGCTTAGCGAACAAGGCTTCTTGCCAACATATTCAAGTAAAGACGGTATTGAGCTTCTTGAAAAAATAGAAACACTTCAGCCAGATGTTGTACTTATGGATATGTTTATGACAAGAATGGACGGCGTTGGTGTGTTAAGAGCCTTAAATAGACAGCAAAACACAAAAAAGCCTTTGGTGTTTGTTTATTCTACCTTCGACAGCCCTGTGCTTGAGCGTGAAATAATGAACAGTGGTGCTTCTTATTTTGTATTAAAGCCTTATAATATGGCAGATATTACCGAAAGTATAATTTCCTTGCTTAAAAGCTCAAATAATAGCTCAGCAGTAATGCAGTATTATCCAACAGTTGGAGCAAATATGGAAATAAAAATAACTGAAATTCTTCATCAAATAGGTGTGCCTGCACATATTAAGGGCTATAATTATCTTAGAGATGCTATTTTAATGTCTATAGAGTCTCCTGAAATTATCAACGCTGTTACTAAAAGATTATACCCATCTGTTGCTAAAAAATACGAAACAACCTCATCAAGAGTTGAACGAGCAATTCGCCACGCAATAGAAGTAGCGTGGGATAGAGGAGATGTTGATATTCTTAACTCTTATTTCGGCTACACAATTCACAATGACAGAGGCAAGCCAACAAACAGCGAATTTATAGCAATGATTTCTGATAAGCTAAGACTGCAAATAAAAAGTGTTGGCTGATAGAGTTGCTTTTTTATTATAAGTTTTTATGATCCTAAAATTTATACAACTCTGTTTGTTGATAAAAATATGTTATTATCGTGCAAAGTCTTAATATAAAAGCATTTGACGATAAAATAGAGTTTAAGGGAGTATTTGAAAACAAAATCTATAGTTGTTTTGATTTTTTAAATAATACCCTACTATAACCTGTGACAACTCCATAAACCTACCCCTATATAAATCCTAAGCAAAAAGGCAGTATTCACTCATCTCGGTGAATACTGCCTTTTGCTTTTATAATTAAGGTTTAATTTAAATGAAAATTTTTATCTGTTATCATATTCTTTTAAATTTTTCATTCTTTGATTTTCTAAAATATTTTCGTCTATATCTATGTATATACATTTTTCACAATTACCTTGTATATCTAAAGAAATTTCACTTAAAGAACAATTCCTATCTTTCCAATAAATGCAAAAAATATTTTCACAAAGCATAATTTCGCCCTCCTTAAAATATATAATAGCATTATTTTTACATTACTTCAAGTGCTTGAAGTAATATGTTTAAAAATCTTCCTATACTTATATCAGCTAATCGAAGTATAGGAGGGATAATATGCAGTTGAATGAGGCTATTTCTAAAAGAATAAGTGAGCTATGCGAGCAAAGAAATATGACACAGTATAAGCTTTCTATGAAAAGTGGTGTTCCACAATCAACATTAAGTACTATTATGAATTGTACTTTTCCAAGTATGAAAGTTCGTATTATCTATGAAATTTGTGAGGGCTTTGAAATTGGTATTAAAGACTTTTTCGACTCTCCTCTTTTTGACAGAGAAAATCTCGTTGATTGATAATCTGAAATTTATTTTTACAGCACTCTTTAAAAGAAAAGGAGTGCTGTTTTTATGAGGAAAAGTTGAAAACTTTTGAGCTTTACTTTTCTTATTTCTGCAAAAAATAAGAATTCGTTTGTACATCTTCTAATATCTAATGATGTACAAACGAATGTTGATACTACCTATTCTTCCATTTGTCTGCCTAAAAAGGCTGATGCACTTTGTGCCAGCTTTATGTCTGATTCCGACGGTACCCCTTTTTCATCATTGCAAAGCATAATAACACTTCCTGTAACATCACCAGATGCGATAATTGGGTATAATAGCAAAGCAGTAGACTCTATACCCTCAACAGGCTGTAATGAGAATTTATTTTCGCCTGAGTTGTAATTCTGTCTGCTTTCCATAAGATCCTCTGCTGCACTGGTGATTCGTCTTTCTAAAAATTCTCTTTTAGATACACCAGCAGCCGAAACAATGTGATCTCTATCACTTATAAGTGTAGGTAAACCACTTGTTTTGCTAAGTACCTCTGCATAAATGCTTGCAAAGCTACTTAACTCTCCAACAGGTGAGTATTTCTTGAAAATAACCTCACCCTCAGAGTCAGTGTAAATCTCAAGTGGATCCCCCTCACGAATACGCAAGGTTCTGCGTATTTCCTTTGGTATTACAATTCTACCTAAATCGTCTATTCTACGAACAATTCCTGTTGCTTTCATATTTGAACTCCTCTTTTACAATTATATTAAAATCTTGACAATATAGTCACTCATACACCAATTTTTAAATTGTGATGTTAGTATTTGTGATTAAAGGGAATTTATACTTTATTAATTGAAATTTTGGTATTGATATGCTACTATGAAATTAAGGTGGTGTTTTTATGAAAAAAGTAATATTAGTATGTTCGTATTTGGTTATTATTTTATGTTTGTCTGGCTGTACATATAATCCACCAGAAGGCTACACTGAAGAACATCACACCTACAAAGAACTCGTTGAATTTGCAAAATCTATTGATCCTGATGCAAGCGTTTTGAATGAATTTACAGATACTAAAATTGATGCTTGGGACCTTCGGTTTCGAGAATATCCTGCTGTTATAAATGGCGTTGAGTGTAATGTGTCCAGTGTTGGGAAATTGGTATGGAATGATGGTTTTGCACAAGGAGCATTTTGCCGACAGTATTTTATGATGGATACCGATTATGATTATTACGTATTGAAAGAAATCGTTTCAAAAGTAGAACCAGAGTGGAGGTTGCCAGAAAATGACGTTGGGAGTATATACACTTGGGATGATTCTATCAGTGTTTATATCGAACCTAATAAAACAGAGCAGTTAACAAACGAAGAATTTGAAGTTGTGTGGCAGAGTATAAAGGATATTTATTCTTCCTACAGTAATCTGCCGATAAGAAAGACAATCCTTTTCTGTTTGCCTGCTCCTGAAGAATCGATTAATCGTGGAAAAGAGTGTATTAACAAAAATGCTTATTTATATATTAATAGCTTTTCAGAAAATGATAAAAATGAATATCTTGACCGATACAAAGAAGCGTGGGAATTGTTAGAGTCAGATTTACCTGTATATTAAGCAGAAACAGCTCAGTGATTTTTTACTGAGCTGTTTTTTATTTTGCTACACTATGTATTGCAATACAAAACCTATAGTAGTATTTGTAAATACGACAGATTTATACAGTGTGAATTTACTTTTTGGTGTGGATATGATAGAATAAAGTTAAATGTAAAACGGAAAATAAAGGAGAATTTTTATGTCATTTTTAGAAGCAAAATGTACTCAATGTGGTGCATTTATTACTGTAGACGATACAAAAGATGCAGGTATTTGTGAATATTGTGGTAATGCATTTGTAACTGAAAAAGCGATAAAATATTACAATGAAGGATTTTTAGATACTAATCTTACGCAACCAGTGGAAAGAGAAAAAGTGGTTGATTCGAAAAAAATATTTATTGGTAATGTGGAAGTCACCAATGAACAGTTATCTCAAATTTCTCTATGCATAAAAAGAGGAGAAAAAATTCTTGCTATTAAACTTGTTCGTGATTTAACAGGCTTTGGATTAGAAAAATGTAAAAATTTTATTGAAAATATTGATTCTCTGGATTTGCATAATCCACAAGATTTAACTCAGTTTACATCAAATAGAAATGCAACTACAAATACAACTACAACTAGAAATACAAATATAAGTACAAATATAAGTACAAATATAAGTACAAATACAAGTGCAAATACCCAAAGCACTAAGTCTGGTGGTTGCTATGTAGCTACAGCAATTTATGGTTCGTATGATTGCCCTCAGGTTTGGACACTTAGACGTTATCGTGACAACACACTCGCAAAAACCTGGTATGGTAGAGCCTTTATCCGTACATATTATGCAATAAGTCCAACCTTTGTAAAATGCTTTGGTAATACCAAATTATTTAAGAGAATTTTGCAAAGCAAGCTTGATCGTATGGTTGCCAAGTTGCAGGAAAATGGCATTGAATCTACTTTTTACGAAGATAAAAATTGGTAAATATCCTAGGACTTGTTGATGTTTTTATCCTACTTATGTATTGTAATGCAGGCTTTGTAAATTTATTTATTTTTAGGGATTTTTTTGTTGTATTGACATAATAAACCTTAATGTGATAAACTTTAAAATGGTTACAAATGTTTGTAACATATAGATAGGGATATTTTTGGAAAAGGAATTTCAAAAGGAGGATTCTTATGGAGAGTAGTGTTCACTCGCCTTTAGAGATTGCGAATAATAATATAAAATCGGGTATTACAAAAGCAAATTTGCCGTTAGGAAAAATGATTTTGCTGGGAATTATGGCTGGTGCTTTTATAGCACTTGGTGGTGTGGCAAGTAATGTTGCAGTACATAATATTACAGATGTAGGCATTGCAAGAACTCTTGCAGGAGCTATTTTCCCTGTGGGACTTATGCTTGTTGTTTTTACAGGTAGTGAGCTTTTTACAGGTAACTGCTTAATGCTTACGGCTGTGCTGGATAAAAAGATAAAGGCTTTACAGGTGATACGTAATCTTGTTGTTGTGTATTTTTCAAACCTTATAGGTGCGTTGATAATAGATTTACTAGTTTTTTATTCGGGTCAGTTTAATTACTCGAGTGGTGGTCTTGGAGCATATACAATTAAGGTGGCATTAGCAAAAACAACAATAGAACCCGGCACTGCAATAGTAAGTGGTATATTGTGTAATATACTTGTTTGCTTGGCTATTATAATGGCAGGTGCAGCTAAGGATGTAACAGGAAAAATACTTGCTATATTCTTCCCTATATGGGCTTTTGTAATTGGTGGCTTTGAGCATTGCGTAGCTAATATGTTCTATATTCCAGCTGGTATGCTTGCAGCTACAAATTCTAATTATGTAGAAGCAGCAGGCACATTATATAACATAACCCCAGAACAATGTGCAGGCTTAACTCACTTTAATGGCATAGAATCCTTCTTATTTGTAACTATAGGAAATATCCTAGGTGGTATGGTTTTCGTAGCACTTATATATTATATGGCACATAAAAAGGAATGGAAATAAATCTCTATAAAAAACTCACAGCGTATCAGCTTAGTTGTTGATACGCTGTGAGTTTTTACATTATATATTATTTTCTTCCTGTTCATCAAGAGTTAGTTCGTATGCAGGGAATAATTCTTCCATAAACACCTTTACTTCAGGTAAATCAATATTTTCTATTGCTTTTAATGTGGTTTGCTGTGCCTTTATAAATTCACGGTTTCCCATAATAAGCTCTTCTGTACATTTTATGAGAGCAGAGATTTTGTCAGCAGCCTTGATATATTGCCAAAGCCTAGCTTCATTTTCGTCAGCACAAAGTATAGACTGATATTCCTCGGCTATGTCTGTTGGTAGCATTTTAAGAAGCTGTTTTTGTGCCTGTTCTTCAATATCCTTGTAGGCATTTTTTATTGTATCATTATTATATTTTACAGGAGTAGGTAAATCGCCTGTTATAATCTCGCTTGCATCGTGAAATATGGCAAGTACAGCTAAGCGTTCAGGGGAGATATCTGCTCCGAAACGCTTTTGATTTATTACACCCAATGCGTGTGCTATTATAGCAACCTCAAGAGAATGTTCACTAAGATTTTCATTTCGGGTGTTGTTCATTAATCCCCAACGATTAATATATTTTATTCTTGACATCATAGCATAAAAGCTGTACATAGCATTACCTCACTAAAATTACTTTCAGTAGTAATTATAAACAGAATAATACGAAAATTCAACATCACAGAAAATGGTAATTGTAAATTTATTTTGACTATGTAAAATTCTAGTGCATTTTAATTTGCTATATGTTAAAATAAAGTAGTGTTTGTATTTTTATATAGAATACTAATAATTATAGGTTTGAGGTGTGAAAATGGTTTCTAAAAATATACACTGTGGCAGAATACAGCACGAAGAAAAAAAGCAATATTGGGGGCTAAAAGCATTTTTGCTTGGCTTGCTGGTGGCTTGTGCTATATATTTGCCGTTTGTTATTTATGATAATGGTTTGTTTTTGTATTATGGTGATTTTAACGTTCAGCAAATTCCGTTTTATCAGCTTATGCACGATACTATAAAGGGTGGTAATATAGGCTGGAGTCATCATACAGATTTGGGTGCTAATATAATAGGCTCATATTCCTTCTATTTAATAGGAAGTCCGTTTTTTTGGCTGACTATTCCATTTCCTAGCGAAGCAGTGCCATATCTTATGGCACCGTTACTTATACTTAAAACTGCCTGTATGTCTTTTACAGCATATGTTTATTTAAAACGTTATGTATATAATAAATGCTATGCAGTGCTGGGTGGTTTATTGTATGCTTTTTCGGGGTTTACGTGCTTTAATATCTTCTTTAACCATTTTCACGAGGCTATGGTGATTTTCCCACTTTTGTTGTGGGCTATTGACGAGCTGTTTGAGAATAACAGGCTTGGAGTTGTAGCTATTACAGTATTTGCAAGCTGTATGATGAACTATTACTTCTTTGTAGGTCAGGTATTCTTTGTAATTATTTATTGGTTTGTAAGAGTATTTTCATATAGCTATGAGCTTAAAATCAAGAACTTCTTACATTTGATTTTTGAGGCTGTGATTGGTTTATTGGGTACAGCTGTGGTGTTATTACCTGCAATAATGTGTGTTATGGAGAATAGCAGAGTAAGTCAGGTTTTAGGTGGCTGGGACGCACTTGTGTATAACGATTCACAAAGATACATAAATATTCTTACAGCGTTTTTATTCCCATCAGAGCTACCTGCATATCCAACCTTTACACCAGACTCAAACACAAAATGGGGTTCATTGTCAGGTTGGATACCACTGTTTAGCCTTACAGGTGTAATGGCTTTTATGACAAGAAAAAACAAGCATTGGCTTAAAAAGCTTATACCATTGCTTGCAGTAGTTGCATTTATACCTATACTGAATAGCATATTCCAAATGTTTAATGTACAGTATTATGCACGCTGGGTGTATATGCTTGTGCTGGTAATGTGCTTAGCAACTGTAATTGCTCTTGAGGATAGCAAGATAGAATGGGGCTCTTCATTAGTTGCAACAGCAGGATTAACAATTTTCCTTGCCGGTTCTATAGGCTTTATGCCTAGCTACCGTGACGGCAAAAAGGGTGCTGAAACCTACGATTATGGTTTAATGGATAACGAGGTTACATTCTGGATACATACTGCTATAGCTGTAGGCTGTTTATTAATTCTTGCAGTTATGTTAAAGCTTATTATAAAAAAGAAAAAGCTATTGCCTGTAGTAAGTATAGTGTTAGTTTGTGTTATATCGGCAGGCTATACTATTTATATAATTGGTAAGGGCAAAACCTATGGCTATGACTCTAAAAATTATATGAATGCACTTGTTATAAATCATAAGGATGATATAGAACTGCCAAATTCAGAAAATGTGCGTACTGATTTTTACGAGATGATGGATAATTCAGGTATGCACTGGCAAATACCTACAATTCAGGCATTCCATAGTGTTGTACCAGGCTCTGTAATGGAGTTTTATAATAATGTAGGAGTTCAGCGAGATGTAGGCTCAAGACCTAAAGCAGCTGAATATGCAGTGCGTTCATTGCTTTCTACAAAATGGCTTGTTGATTACTGTGGTGATTCACAAAGCTTTTCAGACGAAAGTGGAGTTACAGCAATGCCAGGGTGGAGCTACTACGATAAGCAAAGCGAATTTGATATATGGGAAAATGATTACTATATTCCAATGGGCTTCTGCTATGACGAGTATATTCTTGAAGAGGATTATGAGGAAGCTGAAAAAATGAACAGAACAAAGCTTATGCTTAAGGCAATGGTGCTTACAGGTGAACAGGCTGAAAAGTACAGCTTTATATCTGATAAATTGACCAAGGGAGAAAATTACAAATATACAAGAGATAGCTATTTTAATGATTGTGAAAACCGTAAGGCTGAGTGCTGTTCAAAATTCGAATATACAAAAAGTGGATTTACAGCTGAAATTGACCGAACAGAAAAAGATGAAAACACACTTGTATTCTTTAGTGTACCTTATGAACAGGGTTGGACAGCAAAGGTAAACGGAAAGGCTATCGACATTGAAAAGGTAAATGTAGGCTTTATGGCTGTAGAGGTACCTGCAAATATGGTTAGTAAAATAACCTTTGAATATACAACACCTGGTTTAAAGGCAGGCTTGGCTGTTACAGGTGGTTCTGTTATAGTTTTTGCAGTGTATATGTTGATAATTAAGCTTACAGGCTATAAGCATTTGAAAAACAGAAGAAAATACAGAATAGTGAAAAACGAGCTTACACTTACACAGAAAGCAAGATTAAAAGAAACAGAAAGAAAATCTGTAGCTGATAAATAACGGAGGTTTTGCTTTAATGGCATTTGGTGAAAAAATTCTTGAGTATAAAGACGATATATTAAAAACACTTGCAAAGGTTATTGAGATAGACTCAGTATCGGCACAGGGTAGCGAAAAGCCACAGGAGGCACTTGAGTTAATGCTTAGTACTGCCAAAGAAATGGGGCTTGTAGCCGAGAATTTCGATAATCTTGCAGGGCATATTCAATATGGTAACGGTAAAAAGCTATGTGGTGTGCTTACACATCTCGATGTTGTACCAGCAGGGCAGGGCTGGAGTGTAGAGCCATTTCAGCTTACACGCAAAAACGGAAGATTATACGGCAGAGGAATAGCTGATGATAAAGGCTCAGCTGTTATTGCACTTTATTGCTTAAAGGCTTTAAAGGATAACGGCATAGAGGCAGACAGTACAATAAGATTAATTTTAGGCACAAATGAAGAAACAGGAATGACAGATGTTGAGCATTATTTTTCTAAAATGCCTGTACCAGATGTTAGCTTTACACCTGATTCTGATTATGGTATTTGTAATTGTGAAAAGGGTATTTTGCAAATTTCATTAAAGGGTAAAAATAACAGCAATATAATAAAAAGTGTAAAGGCAGGCTGTGCTGTAAACGCTGTACCAGATAGAGCTGAATTTCTTCTTGCAAGCTCGGCAAATTGTGAATTTACAGAGGAGTTTTTAAAGCTTGAGGGTAACACACTTGTTTCAACAGGTACAGCCTCTCATGCAATGGAGCCACACAAGGGCTTTAATAGTGCTACTCACGCTATTAAAAGCATAAAAGCCTTATATAATGACGAAAATCTGGGAGATATACCTGAGTTTATAAATAAATATATAGGCACAGGTACAGACGGTAAGCTAATGGGAATAAGCTGTGCTGATAAGCAATCGGGTTCTCTTACAATAAATGTAGGTGTTCTTGATATAACTGATACAACAGCTACAGCCAGAATAGACATTCGTTATCCTGTTACAGCTGATTATCAAGAAATTGTTGATAAAATCAAAGGCTTAGCAAAGAATTTTAATATTGAATTAGATATAGATAGTCATTTGCCACCTTTGAATGTGCCTGAAAACAGCAATATTATTTCAACTCTGCAAAAGGCGTATAAGGAGATTACAGGCGAGCTTCCTGATTTATATTCAACAGGTGGGGGAACATATGCACGTTCACTTGGCAATAAGGGTGTTGCGTTTGGTCCTGTATTCCCTGATGATTATTCAAATATGCATAAGGCTGATGAATCACTTGATGAAGAGAAGTTTTTCTTGCACGCTCAGATTTGCTTAGAGGCTGTATACAGAATGTTTACGGAATAATGGTTTATATCTAAAAAGGAAATAATTTTGAGGTGATTTAAATGAGTATTGAAGCTACATTAAAAAAACAAGCAAAAGATATTTTGGCAAAGGATAATTGGGCTAAATCTATAGTAGGATTTCTATGTGTACTTTCGGTATGTGGAATTACATTATTAGTGGTGGATTTCTCTACACTTTTTATGGAAGATAATATACTGGATAAACCTGTTAATATTGCTATTATGACAGCAATTGCAATGGCAGGTATTGTAGGCTTTATGTTGCTTTCACCTTTTTATACAGGCTATATAAAGTTTATTGCAGATAGCAAAAATCAGAAAACAGGCGATGTGCAAAGCTTTATTTATTACTTTGATAAAACCAGATATCGTGACACTTTGTTGCTTAATTTATCTTTATTTGTAAGATATGCAACACTATTTATACTATGTGCATTACCTGTTTCTGCGTGTCTTGTTCTTATGGAAACTATGCCACAATATGAAACAGGCTTTAAAATAGGTGCCTTGTGGACAGGAATAATAGGTTCCGTTGCTTTCTTTATGATTTCAAGATTTTATGTTATGGCACAGTATTTGTATGTATCAAACTTTGATTATATAAGAGAAAAAGAGCTTATAAAGGCAAGCAAATATATGATAACTAAGAATTATGGAAAAGTTATAAACCTTTATATTTCGTTTATTGTTTATTGGATACTTTCATTTTTTATGATTCCTTTGGTATTTGTTTACCCTTACTTTAAACATACTGCTATGTTAAGCTATTCATATATTTATGAGATGGAAAAGGAAAATCCTGATTCACCATACTATAAATTAAATCAATCATCATTGATACAAGAATATTTTAATTATGATGAAGAGATTAAGCCACAGGAAAATAATGCTTATTTGGATAATCAATCAGAGATACAGCACAACACTGTAGAGGATAACGAGTATATTCAGAATGAAAATAACACTAATGCACAAATAAGTGACGAGAATATCGGTAAAAACACATCAAATTTTAATAATAATCAACAAACAAATCAAAATGCCTTTATTCCTGATGGAAATAGTGATATAATTATGTAATATAATGTACAATAGGATTGTTATGCTGTCCGTGTACAATAAACTTTAAAGGTGGGCAGAATGTGTTAGTTTCATTGTGCGTTATAGCTTTTAATGAAGAGAATTTTCTTGAAGGATTATTCGAGGATATAAAAAGTCAAACCTACGCTCATAATGGTATTGAGCTTATACTGGTTAATAATGGCTCTGATGATAAAACAAAAGAGATTATGAACCATTTTGCAGAAAATAACGATTTTTATGCAGTAAAGGTAATAGATCGAGAAAAAAGTAATCAGGCTACTGGCTGGAATACAGCTTTGCTTAATGTAAGTGGAGATATAATCATTAAGGTTGATGCTCACGCAAAAATTCCTTCTGATTTTGTTCAGGCTAGTGTAAATGGAATAAACAGTGGTGAGGCTGTTTGTGGTGGTGGAAGACCTAATATTCCTGTTAAGGACAAGCCTTGGGATAATACTCTGCTTTTAGCTGAGGAATGTATGTTTGGTGGTGGCTTTGCAAAATATCGCAATATACAGCAAAGCAAACAGTATATAAACAGTATTTACCACGGTGCCTACAAGGCAGAGGTGTTTGCTAAAGTAGGTGGCTTTAATGAAGCCTTGGGTAGAACAGAGGATAACGAGTTCCATCACAGAATTACACAGGCAGGGTATAAAATCTGTTGTATGCCTGATATAATTTCATACCAGTATATAAGGGCAAGCTTGCCTAAGATGATAAATCAAAAATTTAGCAACGGCTATTGGATAGGGTTAACACTTAAAAAGTATCCTAAGTGCTTGTCGTTGTTCCATTTTGTACCAATGGTGTTTGTTCTTGCATTATTGGTATGTACTGCTTTTGCAATATTAGGGTTTAGCTGGTTTTTACTTGCTTTAGCAATTATGTATTTGTTGTTTGATATCTACATAACTGCAAATGCATTTAAAAGCGAAAAACGATGTGCATATTTTGCGGTATTGCCATTAATATTTCCAGCTTTACATATCGCCTATGGTGTAGGTACTATTTTTGGAATAATACACCTGCCTATACGGAAAGATAATCTTAAAAAGGCAGAGGAAAGAATAAGAGAAGTAAAGAATTATTATTTGAAAAAAGAATGTAAGTAAATATTACATATTAGCTATATATGAGGGGAGTAGCAATTAATGGAACCGGTTGAATTTACAAGTGAACAGCTCAGAGAGCTTCAGTTAAAAGAGTTGGATACGCTTGTATATTTTAAAGAATTTTGTGATAAGCATAATTTGCTGTTCTATTTCTGCGGTGGTTGCTGTATAGGCTCGCTACGAAATAAGGGATTTATCCCTTGGGATGATGATATTGATGTTTTTATGCCAAGAGAGGATTACGAAAAACTGCCACAGCTTTGGCAGAAGTATTCTGATAATGACAGATTTCTTTGCTTAAAAACAAATGATGATATATTTACAGGTAATATTTTTACAACTATTGTAGATACACAGTCAACCTGTGTAAAGGCAAATCAGGCACATCTGGACATTCCTCATGGATTGGTTATGGATGTTTTTCCACTTGATGGTTGTCCTGATGGCTTTAAAAGAAAAATACAAAAGCTTTGGGCTTTGATTTATTCACTGTTTTTGGCTCAGATAGTGCCTGAAAACCACGGTGGAATATTGGCTTTAGGCAGTAAAATTTTACTTGGTGTATTCAGGGGTAAAAAAATAAGGGCTAAAATATGGCAAACAGCCCAGAAACAGATGAGTAAATATCCTGTAAGCGAATGTAGTAAAATTACAGAGCTTTGTGCAGGACCACACTATATGCAGTGTGAATATCCAAAAGAAGCCTTTGAGTCAGCTGTATATAAAGAGTTTGAAGGTATGCAGATGCCTATTCCTGTAGGATACGACATTTACTTAAAAACAGCCTTTGGTGATTATATGGAGATACCTCCGAAGGATAAGCAAAAGCCACATCACGATGTTGTGTATTGCAATTTAAACCAAAGCTGTTACGAATTTAAAAATCCTTATATTAAGAAAGAAAAATAACGGGGGTTAATCCACTATGATTTACGGAGCAATATTAGCAGGAGGAAGCGGTACAAGAATGCACGTTTCTTCAATGCCTAAGCAGTTTTTGCCACTAAGAGGTAAGCCTATTATTATTCATACACTCGAAAAAATGATTGCATGCAGTAAGTTTGATGCTGTTTATCTTGGCGTTCATCCTAGTTGGATGTCATATATGTACGATTTACTTGATAAATATGAGGTGGGGGATTCTGATAAAATAAGACTTGCCCCTGGTGGAGAATCAAGAAACGAAACTATATTTAAGATTATTGATGAAATAAAAAGAGACTTTGGCGAGAACGAAGACGATATAATTGTTACACATGATGCTGTACGTCCTTTTGTTACAATGAGAATACTAGAGGAGAATATAGAAGCAGCTATTGAGTTTGGTGCTTGTGACACTGTTGTGCCTGCTACCGATACAATAGTATGCTCATTAAACGGACAGGAAATCTCTGAAATTCCTAACAGAGAATTTATGTATCAGGGTCAAACTCCACAGTCGTTCAGAGTTAAAACATTAAAGGAGCTTTATAAACAGCTTACAGAGTCTGAAAAGGATATTCTTACAGATGCTTGCAAAATCTGCGTTATGAAGAATGTACCTGTAAAGCTTATCAGAGGTGAGACTCTGAATATGAAGATAACAACTGTTCACGATTATGAAATTGCCGAGGTTATAGCCGGAGGTATTAAACTTGATTAATTATATATATCAGCTTACTAATCCACAGTTTATCTCTGTAAAGCTTAGTGATGTTAACACAGAGGGTAAGGTGCTGGTAAGGCCTAAGTATATGTCTATATGTCACGCAGACCAAAGATACTACCGTGGTCAAAGAGATATGAAGGTGCTTATGCAAAAATTACCTATGGCACTTATTCACGAATGCTGTGGTGAGGTTATAATGGACAAAACCAATACCTTTAAGATTGGTCAACAGGTTGTTATGATACCTAACACACCAACAAGAAAGCTTAATTATATATACGAAAACTATGATGAAAAATCAAAATTTCTTTCAAGCTCAAGCGACGGCTTTATGCGTGAGTTTGTAGATCTTAGTCCTGACAGAATTGTGCCATTTGAAGGTATTCCACCACATATAGCCTGTATTACAGAGTTTTATAGTGTAGCTATTCACGCTGTTGAGCGTATGATTAATTTTGCTCATATTCATCGTGACGAAATAGCTATTATTGGTGATGGTTCTCTTGCTTATGTTGTAGCCAGCACTTTAAGAGAGAGATTACCTCAAAGCCGTATAACAATTATTGGCAGACGTCCAAGAAAGCTGGCAAGATTTTTATTTGCAGATAAAACATATGTAGCTTATGATTTGCCTGAAGACTATAGCTGTGACCATGCTTTTGAATGTGCAGGTGGAGAAGGAAGCTATGACGCTATAAGTGATATTATAAGACATATACGCCCACAGGGTACAATTATGCTTATGGGTGTAAGCGAGAATAAAATCCCTATAGATACCCGTATGGTTTTAGAAAAGGGTCTTACATTAGTTGGTTGTAGTCGCTCGGGTAAAAAGAATTTTGAAGATGCTGTAGCACTTATGCAAACTCAGCGTATTAGACGTAGACTTGGAAGTATTATCCACGAAGATGAGCCTGTAAGAAACATAGATGACATACATCGTGTGTTTGCTACAGATCAGGACACACCGTTTAAAACTGTTTTTAAGTGGGAGTTGTAAATCAACTTACAAAATTGTTTTTTATCACTTAATTTATGTTCAATGTGACAGAATATGCGAATTGAGTTAAAAAATTCGGAATTTAGGTTTATTTTTAAGATGAATACTGTTATAATTCAAAGAGGAAAATTGAAGGTATACGAATATTTGAATGTATGAGAGGAGTAGCTGTTTTGTCGAACAATAACGAAATATATTCTTACACCGAAAAAGGCAAAAAACTTGAAAAAAGGCAACAGAAAAGAGAGAAAATGAGAAGACCTAAAAAGAGACCGTTATGGAAAACTATTTTACTTTGTTTTCTTAGTGTGCTTTTATTGTTTTCTGGTTGTGGTATGATTTATTATTACAACTTAATAGATAACTTTAATTATGAGCCTATTGATGATAAGAGTGCTGATAAAAAGAAAGATGGATATTTTGCAGAGGGTAGTACATCCTTGGATATGTTTACAGGCGAACTACTTAACGACCCTATGATACTTAATATTATGGTGTTCGGTGAGGATAGTGGAGTAGACAGTACTACTGATTATGGTAGAAGTGATACTATGATTATGGTATCAATTGATAATCGCCATAAAAAGGTTAAGCTTACTTCTTTTATGCGTGATATGCTTGTTAATATTCCTTGTCAGGATGACTCAGGAAGTGATCATGGATTAGATAAGCTAAATGCTGCTTATACTTTGGGTGGTGCAGAGCTTTCTGTAAAAACAATAGAGTCAAACTTTGGTGTTGATATTGACCGATACGCAATAGTGAATTTCAAAAGCTTTAAAAATATTATTGATGCTTTAGGTGGTATTGATATTAAGCTTACTCAGGATGAAATTGACTATATCAACTGGCAGACATATATTAATAAACAGTCAGAGGAAAGACACGAAATTACAGCTCAGCCAGGTAAGGTGCACTTAAACGGAAGACAGGCTTTATGGTATGCTCGTAACAGAGGCTACGAGGAGGACGAACATCCTGAGTTTGTTGTTGAGGGTGATGACTTTGACAGAACATCTCGTCAAAGAAATCTAATGAGAACGTTGATGAATGAGATGAAAAGTGCAAGTATTACAGATATCGTTAAGATTGTAAGTGAAATAGGTCCGATGATAACAACTAACCTTAAAAAGGACGAAATAACAACACTAGTAGGAAATGCACTAACATATCTTTCATATGATGTAGATGAATTTAGTCTTCCTACAGGTGATTGCTATAGATATGGTTGGTATAATCAGCAATCTGTACTTGAGATAGTTGATATGCAGTTAATGCGTACACAGCTGGCTAAATTTGTATTTGGTGAGGAAACAGTTGTTGCAAATAACGAAGAGATTTCAACAGATCCTCCAACGGAGGAGGCAAGCTATACAGGATATTCAGATACACTTGAATCTACAGAGCCATATTTAGAATATTCTGAATATGATGAGTATGCTGTATACTAAAAATATAAAAAGCTAAGAAAAAAGAGCAAGACCGTTATTTTATACGGCTTGCTCTTTTTTGTAGTTTGTATTTATTACAAATAATAGAAAGACAGACACCAACCTATCTATCTTTTATTACAAATACAATATTTGTGGTGAATGTCATATCGTTCTCATTAAAGCTCATATTTAATTCACCGTCATATTTATTTACCACACGCTTAATGCTTTTTAAACCTACACCGTGTATGGCTTGTGTCTTTTTTGATGAAATAATATGGTTTTGCTTTACCACTACTTTTTGTTTTACTGAGTTTGTAACAGAAATAGAAAGAAACTGATTATTTGTTGTTATTATAAAGTCTATAAATTTTACAGGAGCTGAGCTTGAGGCTTCAACAGCGTTTTCAAGAATATTATCAAGCAATGCAGTTATATCAGGCTCACTCATAAAATCTATGTTGGTATTGCGTATGTCTACGTTTAATTTTATTCCCGAGTCATTACATAGCTTTTTGTATCTGTTAGTTATTACATTTACAAGAGTATGGTTGCAATAATCTATAGGATTATTTATTCCAAATTCTCCTATAATACTTTCAATATAATTATTTATACTGTTATCGTTTTCAGGGGCAAGAGTTTTAATTGTATTAAAATGACGCTTTATGTCGTGAATAACAATCTTGGTGTTTTCGTTTTGTTGATTTAATAGCTCATAATATTCGGCTGTGGCACTTTCTTTTTGTTGCTCAATTTCAAGCTCCATATTACGTCTGTTAATTTTCAAAGTAAACTCATAAACTATAAAAACAATAATATTAGACATAAACAATAGCACAAAGCTTAAAGCTAATAAAGAGGATTGTTTTTGTTCTATCTGATAGCCACTGAATGAAAACAAAATAAGATATATTAATATTACGCTTGAAACAGGTAGAATAAATAAAGGTAATGATACTTTATTACCTTCGTAGCTACTCTCTTTGGTGGATAATTTAAGAATAATATAAATAGTAAAGCAATATAGAGTTTTACTTAGTATTGATTGAATTATAAGATTAGTAGAATTATCCAGACAAGCAAGAAGATTTACACCAAACAACGAAGAACAGAAAAATATAATAATTATTTCTGTAATCGACATTAATAATAACAGCATAAACGGATGAAAAATACAGGATTTAATATTTGCGTTATAACACAGATAAAGTGTGAAAAAATTGCATAATAAAAAGCTGAGTAAATTAAATAACGGTATATTAAACAGTCTTGATGAATACAGGACTATATATGTAATTATCAAGATAGTATATAAAAATTTTTTGTCTACCTTTCTTTCGAATTTTGCTTCAAAATAAAATAAAGACATAAGAACTTCACTCAGAAAAATAAAACCATAGCAAATTGTATATATCATAGCTTTGCACCTACATAACTAAAATAATCTTTTTTAAAACCAGAATAACCACGTTGAGAAATAGGCAATATGAATTTATGAGAATCAAATTCCAAAGCAACCTCGGTTTTATTGAATTTGGTTACATATTGCAAATTTATAATGTAGCTATGATGAGGTTGAGAAAAATAATTAATTGATTTTAATTTTTCTCTCCAATATGAAATTCTTTTGTTTGTTTTATATTTTCCTGATTTTGTAATTATCACAGCCTTGTGGTCTTCAGTGGTTATATATAGCATATCACTTGTAAATACAGTGTATGTTTCATCGTAATAATCTACAGTTATTACTCTTGTATTGTTAAGATAATGCTTTATAGCAGAGTCAAAGCCTCTGAAAAATCTGTCGTTATCAATTGGTTTGGTTATATATCTAAAAACGCCTAAATCCATTGCGTCATCAAGATAACATTCATATGAAGTAATAACAAAAATAATTATATTCTTGTTTTTTTGTTTTAAAATAGAGGCAAGCTCCAAACCTCCTATAGGAGGAACCTCTATATCTACGAATGCTATATCATATGAAGTGTCTTTTAAGGTTGCTTGTTCACTATTTGTAAAAGTATCTATTTCAAAAAGCAGATTTTGTTTTTCTGAATAAGTAATAATGTTTTTATTAATGTTATTTATAATGTTAATATCATCGTCACAAATTAATATTTTCAAAGTAATCACCTTTAAGTACTAGGGGTATGTTTCTATTATAGCATAAATGTAAACTAAAGTCATTAATGCACAAGAGAAAAAACATCACTTTGTTTGAATTTAATATCACTTTGTTCGTATTTGTGTATTTAAAAATAATATGTGATATACTCAGTTCGAGGAGGTGAGTATGTTGAAGCATATTAAAGAAATTCTATGTAGAGTTTCACCACTTATATTATCATGCTTTACATTAGTGCTTACGTTGAATGCAAATTCAACAAACTGCTTTGTAATGCACCAGCCAAAAACACCGGCTAAACTTGACGCATTTAAAAAGATAAAATGATGGATAGTGTAAGTGAAAAATGTATAGAGTTCTTTGTGGATAACGATATAATAAAAAATGAAGACAAAGAGCTTTATCAATATGCGTTGAGTATAACAATTTCAGCAGTTATACATATTTTAACGATAATTGTATTAGGGATAACTTTCAGTTTAGTAGTAGAAAGTATTATTTTTTATATGTGTTTTATTGCAATACGCAAATTTGCCGGAGGATATCATGCTAAAACAGCGAGGAGCTGTTATTTCTTTTCAGTATTATTATCTGTAATATTATTAATAATTCTTAAATTATTAATATGTAATATGAGTAGCGTAATAAAAATAATTACAATTACAGTAAGCTTGATTTCTACGGTATGTATATGGATTATGGCACCGTCAGATACGGAAAATAATCCTTTGTCAAACAAAGAAAAAATAGTGTATAGAAGGGTAGCACGAATTATTTCTTTATTAGTATTTATAATGTTTATAGTTTTTCTTATTTTGGGTCAATACAATATAGCCTTATCTGTGGGATTAGGCATATTTATGAGCGTACTGGTATTGATAATGAGAAAGATAGAATTAATTTTTTCAAAAACACGATAAAGTTTTACTACTGCTGAAAAAATATAGCAACAATAAGTGTTCTTGAACGGATAATAAGAATGCTTATTGTTGCGTAAATTTTTTTGTATAACAGGCTGTGAATTAAATTTACCGCATCTGTCAGGTAAAGGGTGGACTGACAGATGTGGTTTTTATATTGAATTAAATTCATCAAAAAGCTTATTGAGATTTTTATTAAGTAAAGCAATAGGTAAACCAACAACGTTATAGAAATCACCATCTATTTTTTTAACAAGCTTTGCACCTTTGCCTTGGATTCCATATGCTCCAGCCTTATCCATAGGTTCTTCTGTAGCTATATATTCTTCAATTTCTTTGTTTGTAAGCTCGTAAAATTCAACATAGGTGGTTTGAGAAAATGAAATAGCTTTGTCTTTGTAAAAAATAGAACATCCTGTAATAACCTTGTGCTTTCTTCCAGAAAGAGAGGATAATATTTTTTTAGCGTCCTCTTTGTCTTTAGGTTTACCAAGCATAATGTTGTCAAGAAAAACACCTGTGTCACATCCAATAACAATATCGTCATAATGGTTATTGTTATGGATAAATCTTGCTTTTTCTGTAGCAAGATATTCAGGGGTTTTATCAAGCTGAATATCCACATTAACTGTTTCGTCTATGTCAGCTGGTTCTATAGCGAATGAATCACAAATTAGCTTTAATAGCTCTTGTCTGCGTGGTGATGCTGATGCAAGTATAATCATAAAATTTAAACCTCCAAAAAAATATCGCAACAGCATTGTACTGTAACACTGTTGCGATGATATTATTTTAATTTATTTTGCTGAATTAATAACCTGTAAGAACTCATCTTTTCTTGTTACATTTTCAGCGTCCTTTTCTTTATCAGATACAGACTTTTTATCAGGGTAGATAAGAAGATATTTATCGTTGTCAGACATATAAGCATAAGAAACAGTTCTGCCAAATAAAGAGAAAGAGCCATTTTCTTTAACGCTTTTTATTGTGCTTTTTGCAAGCTCGCTATTTGTATCTTCAAATTCATAAATTTCAACTGAAAATTGAGAACCATTTACAGCCACACCATCCATACGGTAGCCTGATTTTGCTCCGATAAGGTCAGCACTAGTCTTTATGCAGTTATCCTCTGAAATATACTCTTTTTCTTTCAGTGTTTTACAAATAGCCTCAACACCAGTTGCCTTATCGCTAAATTCGCTGATTTTCACTTTGTTTTCTTTAGGTACAGTTGCTGGTTGCATACCACAGCCAGTAATAGATAAAACTGCAATAATTGCCACAACTAATGCAATGATTTTTGAAAAACGCTTTTTCATATATTAATAACCTCGTTTCATTTTGTTAACATCAGTAAGCTGATTTCATATAAAATTAATTATAACTTATTTATAGTATTAATTCAAGTGCAAATCACAAGTTTATAATTTATTCAACAATTCATTCTATAAATTTTTAAAACTCTTTTATTTAATTGACTAATATATTTATTTTGTTTAAAATAAAAGTATAAATAGAAGGTGAGGTGTCTGTAGTGAATAATTATATATTAATTGCAGGGGTTAATGGAACAGGAAAATCAAGCTTGCTTGGTGTTCTTGAGGGTCAGGGAACACCTTTGGGACATATTATTGATGCTGATGCTATTGCAAAACAAAATAATTATGATAATATACGTGCAGGCAGACAAGCTATATCTGAAATACAGTTTTGCCTTGATAATAATATCTCATTTACACAGGAAACAACTCTTTCAGGTCATAGAACAGAAAGAACACTTAAACAAGCAAGAAAACAAGGGTATTTTATTACTATGTACTATGTTGGTTTAGGCTCAAAAGAAGAAAGTATAATCAGAATTGCCAATAGAGTACGTAAGGGTGGTCATAATATTCCTGAAATAGATGTTACAAGACGTTTTGAAAACAGAATTGATTCGCTAAGTAAGGTTATACCATTGTGCGATAAGGTTGTTTTTTATGATAACGAAAATGGTTTTGTAAAGGTTGCAGAAATTATGAATAACAAGTTTAATTATACTAATAGATTGCGTTCAGAGTGGTTAAGAGAGATAAAAGAAAAGCTGAATTTGTAAAATGTATTTTTGATAAAAGGGTCAAAAATCCTTTTAAAATAGGAGTGTAAAAGCAAAATTCTAATTGACAAATGTAGTATCTTCTGCTAAAATATTATAAGCCGCATATAGTGGGCTTTTTTAAGTTGGAAAAATTTCCACGCCTAGCTATAGCGAGACTTAAAAAAGGATGGTACTTAATTATGTACGCAATTATCGAAACAGGTGGCAAGCAGTACAAGGTAGAGAACGAGGACGTAATCTTCATTGAGAAGCTTGACGCAGAAGCAGACGCAACAGTTGAGTTCAAGGTTGTTGCACTTTCAAGTGATGCTGGTCTTAAAGTAGGTGCTCCTTATGTTGAGGGTGCTACTGTAACAGCTCAGGTTCTAAAGAACGGTAAGGGCAAGAAGATTACAGTTGCTACTTACAAGCCAAAGAAGGGCGAAAAGAGAAAGATGGGTCACAGACAGCCATATACAAAGGTTAAGATTCAGTCTATCAACGCTTAATTATGACAAAGGTAAACTTACTCACATTGGCGAATGGTGACTTGGTTGGTTTTAGAATTACAGGTCATTCAGGCTTTGCCGAAAGTGGCAGTGACATTGTTTGTTCAGCTATAAGCTCAGCTGCTTATATGACAGCAAATACCGTTACAGAAATCATCAAGGTTTCAGCAGAAATTGATGTTAACGAGGCTGACGGTGGTATGTTGCTAAGAGTTTTCCAAAAGGATGCAACAGCGTGCAGAGATATTTTGCAGGGCTTTAAGTTGCATATGCTTGCTCTTGAGGAGCAGTATTCAGATTATATGATTGTAAATAATACGGAGGTGTAACAAAATGCTTAAGATAAATATTCAGCTATTTGCTCACAAAAAAGGTATGGGTTCTACAAAGAACGGCCGTGATTCAGAGACTAAGAGACTTGGTGCTAAGCGTGCAGACGGTCAGTTTGTAAAGGCAGGTAACATTCTTTACAAGCAGCGTGGTACTCACATTCACCCAGGTGTAAATGTTGGTCGTGGTTCTGACGATTCTCTATTTGCAATGGTTGACGGTGTAGTTCGTTACGAGCGTATGGGCCGTGACAGAAAGCGTGTAAGCGTTTACGCAGAGCAGTAATATACTGTAATTTATTTCGGTATTTCTAAGGGCGGTGGTTTTTACTCCGCCCTTTTTGCGTATATCTATATATATTATAAATAAAATGAAAATTTGTATTTGACGAGGTAAAAAGAAGTGGGAATAGTAATACGCAAATATGAAGAAAAAGATTTGTGTGTGATGATAGAAATCTGGAATGAAATCGTTGAGGAAGGAAATGCCTTTCCACAAGAAGAATTCCTGACTAATGAAAGTGGTGCTATCTTTTTTGCTGAGCAAACCTATACGGGTGTTGCAGTTGATACTGAGACAGAGAAAATATACGGACTTTATATTTTGCATCCGAACAATATTGGGAGATGTGGTCATATCTGTAATGCAAGCTATGCAGTTAGCTCGCATAGCAGAGGATTACATATAGGAGAAAAACTAGTGTTGGATTGTATTGAAAAAGGACGTAAACATGGATTTTCTGTTTTGCAATTTAATGCAGTTGTTGCGACAAATATACATGCCAGACATTTATATGAGCGTCTCGGCTTTATTCAATTAGGGACAATACCAAAAGGATTTCGTATGAAAGATGGGTATTATGAGGATATTTGTCCTTATTATCGAGACTTATAAATCCCGATTTGTATTTTTTAAAAGTAAAAAACGCAGAAAATATTTTTTATGAAAATACTACATTATGAAAGGTAGTGAAATAAATGTTTGTAGATAAGGCGAAAATTTATATAAAAGCAGGCGACGGTGGAGATGGCTCTGTTTCATTTCATCGTGAAAAATATGTAGCGTCTGGTGGTCCTGACGGTGGTGACGGTGGCAGGGGAGGTAATGTACTTTTCTTGGCTGACGACAACCTTTCTACTCTTGCTGATTTTAGATATAAGAGAAAATATGTTGCACCAAAGGGTGAAAACGGAAAGGCGAAGAGAAGCTCAGGTAAAAATGCAGAGGATTTAATTGTGCGTGTACCAAGAGGTACTCTTGTAAAGGACGCAGAAACAGGTAGATTGCTTGCAGATGTTTCTGGAAAAGAGCCTGTGCTTGTAGCTAAAGGAGGTAACGGTGGCTGGGGTAATATCCACTTTGCAACAGCTACAAGACAAACTCCTCGTTTTGCAAAGCCAGGTCTACCAGGTGAGGAATACGAGGTAACTCTTGAGCTTAAATTGCTTGCAGATGTTGGACTTGTGGGATTCCCTAATGTTGGTAAAAGTACTCTTGTTTCTGTTGTAAGCCAAGCTAAGCCTGTAATTGCCAATTACCATTTTACAACTATAACTCCTGTTTTAGGTGTTGTAAGTATGGGTGAGGGTAATTCCTTTGTAATGGCTGATATTCCTGGACTTGTAGAAGGTGCTTGGGAGGGTGTAGGTCTTGGACATCAATTCCTAAGACACGTAGATCGCTGTAGAATGTTGGTTCACGTTGTAGACATTGCAGGTAGTGAGGCAAGAGACCCTAAAGAGGACTTTAGAATTATTAATGAAGAGCTGGAGAAGTTCAACCCTGAGCTTGCAAAAAGACCAATGATAGTAGCAGGTAATAAATGCGACCTTGCAACTGATGAGCAAATCGAAGACTTCAAGAAATTTGTAGAGGAACAGGGCTACGAGTTTTTCCCTATTATGGCACCAATTAACGAGGGTGTAGATGACCTTATGAACAAGGTGCTTGAAATGCTAAGTAAGCTACCTCCTATAACACGCTACGAGGCTGAGCCAGCACCTGTTGTACAGCCAGAAAGAATTGATAAAAGTAAGGTTCAGATTACAAAGCACGACGGTATTTATTTTGTTGAGGCTAAGTGGCTGTTCAATATTATGAAGTCAGTAAACTTTGATGATTACGAGTCATTGCAGTACTTCCAGCGTGTGCTTATTAATGGTGGCGTAATAGATGCATTGCGTGAGGCTGGTATTAACGAGGGCGATACCGTATCAATTTACGACCTTGAATTTGATTTTGTTGAGTAAGAGGTAGAAGTATGGATAGCTTATTGTCCTGTAATTTTGATTTAAGACAAATATCACCACTTACACTGTCGTTTATCGGTGACAGTGTATATGATTTAATGGTGCGTGAATATGTAATTTCACTTGCAAATAGACCAGTGGGACAGCTTAACAAGCGTAAGGTAAATGTTGTTAACTGTAAATTTCAGGCTGAATGTGCAGAAATTCTTGAGCCACATCTTACAGAGGAAGAAACTGTTATATACAAGCGTGGAAGAAATGCAAATGTTCATAGTGTGCCTAAAAATGCTAATAAACAGGATTACCACACAGCCACAGGCTTTGAGGCTGTGTTTGGATATTTGTATCTAAAAAAAGACATTGCACGTCTGCGTGAGCTGTTTGACTTAATTGTTAAAAACATTTACGAGAGTGTAAAGTGATTAAAAAAGGAAAAATACTTTATTTTGGGGTTTAGGGCTTGTTTGGAAAAGAAAAAGTACTGGATTTTTGTTGCAAATCGAGGGATTTCAAGGCGAAAACCACAGAAATACTGACGTATTTCGAGGATTTTCAACGCAGAAATCACCGATTTCGGAGCAAAATAGACAGTGCTTTTGATTTTTCAAACAAGCCCTAAAACAGTTATTGACAAATTTCTTTAGCTATGATATAATCCCAGCGTATTTAATATACAGAGTAGATACTTGAGCGTTGCTAAATGCTTAGTGCTTATCAAACGGGGAGTTGTTGATAGGACGAATGGACTTTTCCTACGATTCAGGTATTGCATCCCGCTGTTGAATAAGGTATAACATTGATTTTATAGCGGAGATGTGTTTTTATAGCACAGCTTCGCTTTTATTTTGCAAATTGATTGTAGTTTCTCCTTATCCGACAAATAAAATTCAGGAGGATATTTATGGTTAAAGAAAATTTAAAAAAGAAAGCATTATCAGAACAAGGCTCATCTAATGTAGTAATTGAGAAATCTATTGTAAATTTTCAATTCAGTTCAGTGCAGATTATAGCATTTGGTGCAATATTTATGGCTTTGCGTGTAGTTTTAGGCTTTTTAGAAATTAATATAGGAGACTCTTACCGTATTACCTTTTCTCCAATTCCTGTTACACTGGCTTCTTATATGCTAGGGCCTGTTGTTGGTGGAATAATAGGTGCTTGTGGTGATATAATAACTCTTATTATTCACCCTACAGGTGGTATAAATTTTGGTATTCTGCTTGCAAAAACACTTTGGGGTGTATTAATGGGATTATTTCTTTACAATAGATCTGTTACAATATTTAAAAGTATTATAGCTAATTTTGTTACAATACTTGTTTGTAATGTAATTATAACAACAGCAAGCCTGTGCATTGTGTATGGGTACCCTCTTATGGCTATATTACCTGTAAGATTAATAACTAATATAATTCTGTTGCCTATATATACCTTTGCAACCAGCTTCTTTTGTAAATTAGTTACAAATATCTATAAAAAAATACAGCCTAAATATTCTAATACTGTTTTAACAAATGAATAAATTAATAAAATTTTTAAAATCCCACAGAATAACGCTGTGGGATTTTGAGTTTTATGTGGTTGCAATTTATTTATAAAAATGTTAAAATGTAATTTAGAATGCAGTATTATACGCTGTTGAAAAGGTGAGGTAATTATGGTAAAGAGTATGACCGGTTACGGTGGTAGCAGACAAACTGTTAATAACAGAGAAATTTCTGTTGAAATTCGTTCTGTAAACCACAGATATTTTGAGCTTAATTGCAGAACACCAAGAGAAATGGGATTTCTTGAGGAAAAAATAAAGTCAGTAGTTAAGCAAAAGGTTTTTAGAGGAAAAGTAGATATTTTTGTAAACATAGGTGCAGATGAGAATGAACAGGCTGTTGTAACAATTAATCATAGCTTAGCGTCAGGATATGTAAACGCTTTGCGTGAGCTTGCTGTAAAGTATGGTTTAAGTGACGATATTTCTGTTTCATCTGTTGCGAGATACGGAGATATTTTCAAGATAAGCAAGCCTCAGGCAGATGAAGACGAGGTATGGAATAACGTTAGGATTGTTTTAGACGAAGCACTTGACAATTTTGTTTCTATGCGTCAGCTTGAGGGTAAAAAGCTTTATGAGGATATCAATTCAAGATGTAAAACAATATTAGAGCTTGTATCAAAGGTAGAGGAGCGTTCTCCACAGACTGTTGAAGAATACAGAAATAAATTAACCGAAAGAATGAACGAGATTTTATCTACCGTAACAGTTGATGAACAGCGTATTATTACAGAGGCAGCAATATTTGCCGATAAGGTGGCAGTTGCTGAAGAAACAGTAAGGCTAAGAAGTCATTTTGAACAATTTGATAATATATTAAATGGCGAGGGCTCAGTAGGTAGAAAAATTGATTTTATCCTTCAGGAAATGAACCGAGAGGCGAATACAATAGGCTCAAAGGTGCAAGACGCACAGCTGGCACATATTGTAGTTGACATAAAAGCAGAGCTTGAAAAAATAAGAGAACAAATTCAGAATATAGAATAACGAGGTTTTATATGAAACTGATTAATATAGGCTTTGGCAACTTTGTTTCGGCAGATAAGGTTATTGCTGTAGTGTCGCCTGATTCTGCACCGATAAAAAGAATTATTCAAGACGCTAAAGAGCAGGGTATGCTTATTGATGCTACATATGGCAGAAAAACTCGTTCTGTAATAATTGCAGAGAGTGAGCATATTATTTTATCGGCAATTAACCCAGAAAGCTTAGGTAACAGAGCTGTAATTGAGGAGGTTGATGATAATGAGCAAGGGTAAAATTTTAGTAATATCAGGGCCTTCGGGTGTTGGTAAGGGTACAGTAGTAAAGGAGCTTCTTAAAGATGCAGATGAATTTGCGTTGTCAATATCTGCTACTACACGCCAGCCACGAGAGGGTGAGCTAGATGGTGTAAATTACTTCTTTCTTACTAAAGATGAGTTTATTGCTAAGGCAGAAAGCAACCAAATGCTTGAATATGCAGAGTATTGCAATAATTATTACGGTACTCCAAGAGAATATGTTGAGAATACTATTGAAAAGGGTAAAAATATTATTCTTGAAATAGAGGTTCAGGGAGCAATGAAAGTAAAAGAGAGTATGCCAGAGGCTGTAACTCTGTTTATTATGCCTGATAAGTGGGAAACTCTTGAAAGAAGACTTCACAAAAGAGGAACTGAGTCTGAAGAAGTAATTCAGGAAAGACTAAAAACAGCTATAACCGAAATTCAGCAGGCTCATAAATATGACTATATAGTTATAAACGGTGAGCTTGAAAAGTGTATTGAAGATGTTAAGTCGGTTATAGAGGTTGAAGGAATGAAAACAAGCTATAATTTAGATTTTATTAAAGGAGTGCTAAAAGATGCAAATGCGTAGACCTTCAGTAGATGATATGCTACAAAACAAAATTACAAGATATTCATTGGTGATTGCAGTGGCTAAAAGAGCAAGAGAAATTTCAACAGAGAATGCAAATATGGGCATAATAGTTGATGAAAAGCCTGTTCTTGCTGCAATTAAAGATTTTGAAAATCATAAGTATGCTATTTTAGAGCCAGATGTAAACGACTGATAAAATGGTTGAAAATTCTGAGAATGTTGCTTTGTCTGAAAACGCTGTACTTGTTGGCGTAGCTATAGACAAGGCAACATACAGCTTTGACCGAATTTTTGAATATATTGTTCCGTCTGAGCTTATAGAAAATGCAAATTCCGGTTGCAGGGTTGTTGTACCATTTGGCAGAGGTAACAGGCAAAAGCAGGCTATGATTATGTATAAAAAATCATTTACTGGTGATACAAAAAGCTATAAAATGATTTTAAAGGTGCTTGACGAAAAGCCTGTTTTGTCAAATGAAATGCTCTCTTTAGTTGAATTTATGAAAAACAGATATTATTGCACTATGTATGACTGCATATGTGCTATGCTTCCTGTTGGTATAAATTATAAATTCAATGCAATGTATAGCGTTAATTCAGATTGTGAATATGATGTTGTACTTCTTGACGAGCTTCAAAGGCAAGTATATGACTACCTTGTACAAAGAAAAAGGCCTGTAAGCAGTTCTGTTATTTTTAAGGATTTAGGGCTTGATAGCACAAACCCTGTACTTCATACAATGTCTATGATGGGTGTGCTTGATAAGCAGGATGAGGCTTCAAGGCGAATAGGCGACAAGCTACAGAAAATGATACGTCTTACAGGTGAAAATACAAGCACAAAGCTTACACCAAAGCAAGGCGAGGTGTATGAAATGCTTAATGTAGCCTATGCCTTATCAGTAAAAGAGCTTTGCTATTATACAGGCTGTACACAGTCAGTTGTCGATGCTCTGGTAAAAAAGGGTATGGCTGAATATTTTGAAACAGAGGTTTTTAGAACTCCTGCAATATACCGAAGTGTTAAAAATTCAGATAGTGAGATAAAGCTCACTCTGGAACAGCAAATGGCATATGATGATCTAACTAAAAGGTATAAATCTGGTAAGGGTCAGGTGTCGTTGCTTTATGGTGTAACAGGTTCGGGTAAGACCTCTGTTTTTATGCGATTAATTGACACAGCCTTAAAGGATAACAAGGGCGTTATAGTAATGGTGCCTGAAATAGCTCTTACACCACAGCTTATTAACTTGTTTACAGAAAGATATGGACAAAGTGTGGCTGTGTTCCATAGTGGTCTTTCGGTAGGAGAGCGACTAGACGAGTGGAAGCGTGTAAAAAATGGCTATGCAAAAATTGCAGTAGGCACAAGAAGTGCTGTTTTTGCTCCGTTTGATGATATTGGTTTGATTATTATGGACGAAGAGCAGGAATATACCTATAAGTCAGAATCTAACCCACGTTTTCACGCAAGAGATATTGCAAAGTACCGTTGCAACAAGCATAATTGCTTGTTGTTGTTAGCCTCAGCTACACCGTCAATAGAGAGCTTTTATAACTGCCAAAAGGGTAGATATTCTATAAATAAGCTAACAACACGCTATGGTAATGCACGTTTGCCAAGGGTTATTATTGCAGATATGAACGAGGAACAGCAAAAGGGAAATTACAGTGGTGTTGGCAGTGTGCTTTTAAAGGCTATTGAGAAAAACCTTGAAAAGGGTAGACAGTCTATAATTTTACTTAATCGTAGAGGCTACAATACCTTTGTTTCGTGCAAAAGCTGTAACGAGGTTGTGTCGTGCCCTAACTGTTCAATATCGCTGACATATCATTCTGATAATAACAGATTAATGTGCCATTACTGTGGATATTCAGAGCCTTTGCAACAGCAATGCCCTGTATGTAAAAGCTATGGCCTGAGATTTTCAGGCTTAGGCACACAAAGGGCAGAGCAAACCCTAATGGATGCATTTCCTAACGCAAAAATATTAAGGCTTGATGCAGACTCTACAATTGCAAAATTCTCACACGAGAAAAAGCTGAGTGATTTTTCAGAGGGTAAATATGATATTATGATAGGTACTCAGATGGTAGCAAAGGGGCTTAATTTCCCAAATGTTACTCTAGTAGGTGTTTTGTCAGCTGACCAAATGCTTTATTCTGATGATTACCGAAGCTATGAGCGAGCTTTTTCACTGCTTACACAGGTTGTAGGTCGTTCGGGCAGAGGTGACTTAGAGGGTAGTGCAATAATTCAGACCTTTACACCAGATAACCCTACAATTTTACTGTCAGCAAAGCAGGATTACGACAGCTTTTATAAAAACGAAATTCTTTTACGCAAGGCTATGCTGTATCCACCTTTTTCAGATATATGTATGGTTGGCTTTGTAGGAGAGAATGAACAGAAAACAGAAAATTCAGCACAGGAATTTACCAAAAGCCTTGTCGAAAAGGCAAGTAGTGAATATTCGCATATTCCACTGCGTGTTTTAGGATATTCCAGTGCTTCTATAAATAGAATTAATAATAAATACAGATATAAATGTGTTATGAAGTTTAGAAACAGTGCTGATTTCAGAAAAATGCTTTCAGAGCTTTTGATTGATTTCAGCAAGGATAAAAGATTCAACAGCGTTACAACGTATGTTGATATTAATCCTGATACGATTTTATAATAAGGAGGAACCTAATATGGCAATGAGAAATATTGTAAAAGAGGGCGACAATGTACTTGCTAAAAAATGTCACCCTGTAGTGAAATTTGATGAAAGATTGGCAACTCTTATTGACGATATGAAAGAAACTCTTGAAAATGCCAACGGTGTAGGCTTAGCAGCACCACAGGTAGGTATTTTGCGTAGAGTTGTAGTTATTAACATTCCTGAAATTAATGTTGATGTTGAGCTTGTAAATCCTGAGATAATAGAGCAAAGTGGTAACCAAGAGGAAATGGAGGGCTGTTTGTCTTGCCCTAATGAGTGGGGTATTACAAAAAGACCTATGAAGGTTACTGTAAAGGCTTATGATAGAAAAGGCGAGGAATTTACAATAAGTGGTGAGGGCTTGCTTGCTCGTTGCCTATGTCACGAGCTTGACCACCTTGACGGTGTGCTTTTTAAAGAGCGTACAATAAGAATGATAGACGAGTCAGAGCTTGACTAAGGAGAATCAAAGATGAATGTTGTATATATGGGCACACCTGAATTTGCAGTGTTGCCGTTAGATGCTATTATAAAGGCAGGACATAACGTAACAGGTGTATTTACTCAGCCAGACAAACCAAAGGGCAGAGGCTACACTCTTACACCACCACCTGTAAAGGTAAGAGCATTAGAAAGTGAAATACCGGTATTTCAGCCAACTTCTATGAAAGACGGTGAAGCACTTAAAATACTTGAAGAATTAAATCCTGATGTAATAGTTGTTGTGGCTTATGGTAAAATTTTACCTAAGGCTATTCTTGATTTACCAAAGTACGGCTGTGTAAATGTACACGCTTCACTTTTGCCAAAGTACAGAGGAGCAGGCCCTATTCAGTGGTGTGTACTTAATGGTGAAGAAGAAACAGGTGTAACCACAATGAAAATGGCAGAGGGCTTGGATACAGGCGATATGCTGTTGAAATCTGCTACAAAAATTGGCGAAAACGAAACAGCAGGCGAGCTTCACGACAGACTTTCTCAAATGGGTGCCAATTTAATAACAGATACACTTAAAGCACTTGAGGATAACACAGTTATTCCAGAAAAGCAGGATGACAGCTTATCTAACTATGCTCCAATGCTTACAAAGGAGCTTTGCAAAATAGATTGGAATAAATCTGCACAGGAAATTCATAATCAGGTGCGTGGATTAAACCCTTGGCCTGTTGCTACAGCAGTTGTAAACAGTAAAAAGGTTAAAATATTTGCAACTACCATAAGCGATAAAAACGGAGAGGCTGGCAAGGTGCTTTGTGAAAATCCATTGACAGTTGCGTGTGGTGAAAAATCTTTAGTAATTCACGAGCTACAGCTTGAGGGTAAAAAGCGTATGAAATCAGATGACTTTGTGCGTGGCTACAGAATTACAACTGATACAGTTTTTGAATAAGTAAGGAATTAAGGTATGAAAAATCCCAGAAAAATTGCACTGAAGGTTTTATTAAAAATAGAACAAGAGGGTGCATACTCTAATATTGAACTGAATAATAGCCTTAAAGAGGCAGAGCTTACAGGTAAAGACGCAGGCTTTTGCTCAGCACTTGTTTATGGTGTGCTTGAAAGAAAAATACTGCTTGATTATATAATTAGACAATATACAACTATTCGCCTTAAAAAGATAGAAGTACCTGTGCTGAATATTTTAAGACTTGGTTTTTTACAGCTTTTATTTATGGATAAGGTACCTGAAAGTGCTGCTGTAAATGAAAGTGTAAAGCTTGCAAAAGGTATGAAGCTACAAAAGGCTTCGGGCTTTATAAATGCAGTAATGCGTAATTTTGTAAGAGCAGGCTGTAAATATAAATTGCCAGATAAATCCAATTCTTTAGCATATTATTCTGTACTATATTCAACACCTGAAAATATTGTAAGACTTTGGCTAGAGTCTTACGGAGAAGAAAACACCGTGAGAATTTTAGAAAATCAGTCGGGCAGACCACCTATTGCAATAAGGATGAACACACTGAAAACAACTGCTAAAGAGCTGAAAAAATCCTTTGAGGATAGTGGAATAACAGCTGAATATGCAGGTGTAGATAATGCATTGTTTGTAAGTGCAACAGGTGCTATTGAAAATACAGTGCAATATAGACAAGGACTTTTTCACGTGCAGGATATAGCTTCTCAGCTTTGTTGCAGTGCTTTAGCACCAAAGCCCGATATGCTTGTATATGATTTTTGTTCTGCTCCAGGTGGTAAAGCCTTTACAATGGCTCAGCTTATGGAAAATAAGGGTGAGCTAAAAGCCTTTGATATGTACGAGCATAAGGTTAAGCTGATAAATAATGGTGCTTACAGGCTGGGAATAAAAAATATTAACGCACAGCTAAGAAATGCGTTAAGCAATGATGATTTGCCACAGGCTGACAGAGTATTGTGCGATGTTCCTTGCTCTGGTTTAGGCATTATAAGACGTAAGCCAGAGATTAAATATAAAGAGGATTTAGGATTAGATACCTTACCACAGCTACAGTATGATATACTTTGTAACTGTTCAAGATATGTAAAGTCAGGTGGTATGCTTGTTTATTCCACCTGTACACTTAATCCTGCTGAGAATGAAGAGAATGTAAAAAAATTCCTAGCAGAACATTCAGAGTTTCAGCCCTTGAAGATTACTTTAAAAGATGATATAATAAGCGTTATAAGTGCAACCGAGAATACTGTTACATTATCACCACAGAAAAATGGAAGTGACGGTTTCTTTATAAGCTTATTTGTAAGAAAATAAATTTTTCAGGAAAAGAGGTATGTCTGTGAGTGAACTAAAGGATATAAAATCATTAACTCTTAATGAGCTTACAAACGAGATGAACGCTCTGGGACTACCTGCCTACAGAGCTGAGCAAATTTTCAAATGGTTACACGAAAAGGCTGTGCAATCATTTGATGAAATGCTGAATATACCTAAGAATATAAGAAAAAGTTTAACTGAATTATATTACATCTCTGTAGCAACTATTGAAAAAAAGCAGATTTCTTGTTATGATGGTACAATAAAATATTTATTCAGGCTTTATGATGGTGAATTTATAGAATCTGTACTTATGGACTATCACCATGGATATACAATATGTATTTCTACACAGGTGGGCTGTAAAATGGGTTGTACATTCTGTGCAACAGGAAAAAGTGGATTTTCACGAAATCTTACACCATCAGAAATGCTTGCACAAATACAATCTGCTCAAAAGGACAATAATATAAGAATTTCAAATATAGTTCTTATGGGTATGGGTGAGCCGTTAGATAATTTTGATAATGTTATAAAATTTTTATCATTGGTTTCATCTGATAAAGGTATTAATATTGGTATGAGGCATATAACCCTTTCAACCTGTGGTGTAGTGCCTAAAATGTATGAGCTTGCAAAGCTTAAACTGCAAATTACGTTGTCGGTGTCGTTACACGCACCAAATGATGAAATACGCAGTCGTACAATGCCGATTAATAATAAATATAATGTAAACGAGCTTATTAAGGCTTGCAGAGATTATGTTAAAGTAACTAACAGAAGAATAACCTTTGAATACGCAATGATAGATGGCGTAAATGATAGTGATGAATGTGCAGAGGAGCTTGCACATCTTGTAAAGGGAATGCTGTGCCATATAAATCTTATACCGGTAAATAGTGTAAACGGTACAGCTTATCAGAAAAGTAAAAAGAAAAGACTAGTTGAATTTAGTAATATATTAGAAAAAAATGGTGTAACAGCCACAATAAGAAGAACGTTAGGTTCTGATATTGATGCGTCATGTGGTCAGCTTAGAAGAAAAAAGCTTGATGAATGACACAAAGGGAAAAAATAACTAAGAAAAGGAGGTAATCGTGATGGAGCTTTTTACATGTACTGATATCGGTCTTGTTCGGTCAAGCAATCAAGACGCTGTTGACGGTGGATTAATCTGTGACGGAAATTCATTGTGGGCAGTGCTATGCGACGGAATGGGCGGTGCAAATGGTGGAAATATTGCAAGTAGTACAACAGTAGATGTTACAAAAGAAAATATAGGCTTTTTTGATTTTAACGGTGGAGAGTATCAATCCGAGAGCTTCCTGAAAGAAATAGTATATAAGGCTAACAGCACTGTGTATCATATGCAGCTTAAAAATCCTGAGCTATCTGGTATGGGTACAACAATGGAGCTTGTCTTAATTCATAACAAAAAAGCTATGATTACACATATTGGCGACAGTAGGGTTTATTTGATACACAATAACGAGATTACTCAGCTTACAGTTGACCATTCTGTTGTACAGGAGCTTGTAAACAGAGGCGAGCTGACACCACAGCAGGCTAAGGTTCATCCAAATAAGAATTTTATAACCAGAGCTGTGGGGGTAAATCCTTATATAGAGGTAGACTACAAAGAAGTACCGTTTGATAATGATGATATTATTATTATGTGTTCAGACGGACTTTCTAACTATATATCAGAAGAAGGCATATTGGAATTTGTCAGACAATACAGGGCAGATGAGCTTACAAATGCTTTGGTAGAGCAGGCAAAACAGCAGGGTGGAAGAGATAATATAACTGTTGCTGTAATATATGCAAATAATATTCGGGAGTGATATCTATGGACAAGTATGTAGGTAAAAAACTAGACGGAAGATACGAAATCCAAGAGCTTATCGGCGTTGGTGGTATGGCAACGGTTTACAAAGCTAAGGATATAAAAAATAATAGAACAGTTGCAATAAAAATTCTAAAGGATGAATTTTCACGCAATAGTGAGTTTATAAGAAGATTTAAAAACGAATCAAAGGCTATTGCAGTTTTATCACATCCTAATATTGTTAAGGTATATGATGTAAGCTTTGGCGATGTTATGCAGTATATTGTAATGGAATATATTGATGGCATTACACTTAAAGAGTATATCGAACAGCAGGAAAAATCTATTGATTGGAAAATGGCTGTTTACTTTACAAATCAGATTTTAAAGGCTATGCAACACGCACACGAAAAGGGTATTGTGAATAGAGATGTAAAGCCACAGAATATGATGCTTTTGCAGGACGGTACTATTAAAGTAACAGATTTTGGTATAGCAAGATTTTCAAACACTGAAACTCGCACTATGACAGATAAGGCTATAGGCTCTGTTCACTATATAGCACCTGAGCAGGCTAGAGGAGAGCGTACAGACGGTAAAAGTGATGTATACTCTATTGGTGTAATGCTTTACGAAATGCTTACAGGTCAGCTACCATTTCAGGCTGATAGTGCAGTGTCTGTAGCAATTATGCAGCTACAATCAAACCCTAAGCCACCAAGAGAGATTAATCCTGAGATTCCACAGGGTCTTGAAGAAATTACTCTTAGAGCAATGCGTAAAGAGCCTGTTCAGCGTTATCAGTCAGCTGAAGAAATGCTAAAGGATTTACAGAAGGTTAATAAAAAACCTGAGATTACATTTGGCTATGAGTATCCAGAGGATGATACACCAAGCAACTCTGATGAGAATGAGCCTGTAAACGCTAAATATGTAGATGCAGCTGAAAAAAGACGTTCACCTGCATTTAATATAATATCAGGATCTTTAATTTCATTAGCATTATGTGCTATACTATTTGTTTCTCTTGCACTTTTACATTCCTGCGAAGCAACAAATACAGCGGCTGTAGATGTTCCTAATTTTATAGGTAAGAATTATTCAGATATTAAGGATAATGCAAGCTATAATTTTGAGTGGGATATTATCAATGTGTATGACTCAAGCAAGCCAGAGGGCGAGATTATGAAGCAAGAGCCTGAGGCAGGTTCAAAGAAGGTAAAAGAGGGTGCAGTTGTAACACTTACTGTAAACAGCTCAGATACTCTTATAGGTGTACCTTTTGTAACAGGCGACCCTGAGGAAGCTGCTATAGCAAAGATAAAGGCTAAAGGATTAACTCCTGAGATTGTTTATATCGAAGATGAAGACACAGCAGAAAACATAGTAAGAGATACAACACCTAAGGCAGGTAGCGAAATAACTGTAGTTGAAAAGGTTAAGGTGTTTGTAAAGAAAACAGAGGAAGATACTACTGTTCAGGTTCCTGACCTTGCAGGAAAGACAAGAGATGAAGCGTCAGAGCTTGTAGCTTCTGCTGGTTTAACATTTGACTATGAGTACAATAACGAGATTGATATGACAGCAGAATCGGTAATCGGACAAAGCCCTCTAAAGGGAAGTGTTGTAGAGCTTGGTTCAACAGTTAAGGCTTATGTAGCTAAGGGTGTAGATAAATATAAGATCTACAATATGACAGTTTCATTACCAGCAAATGCTACTACAGCTTGTGATGTAAGAATTACAGTTGATGGTGTACTTGATGAAACAGTAAGTGGTACAATGGTACCTGCTGAGGTTGGCAGAATTTCATTTACTGTAAGAGGTAAAGCAGCATCTGTAGTTTATGTAGAGGTTGATGGTCAGATTTGGAAAAAGTATGATATTGACTTTGTAAATGAAACAAATTCAGTAACACTTGGTTCTTACATTCCAAGAACAAATGTAGAGCCAGCAACAGAGGCTCCAGAAGCTGAAACACCAACAGAAACACCAACAGAGGCTCCAACAGAGGCTGACGATACAACAGCTTAATAAATTAGTATAAAGGGTTGCTGTGAATGCAGTAGCTTAGAAAAAAGTGGCTATCTCATTATAGTGAGATAGCCACTTTTTGTATTAAAATTTATTTATCAACAGGTTTTACCGTTATAAATGCAATTTCAGGGAAATTGTTTAACCTTATAAATCGCTTATCCTGTCCTAAGCCACTTGTTACCAGCATATTATATGGATTTTTATTTTCCTTATCTACATAATACATACCTTTGGTGTATTCAGGGAAAAATCCTTGATTTGGAGCAAATACCCCACCTATGTATGGGATTCTTACAAGTCCTCCATGCGTATGCCCACTTAACATAAGCTCAAAGTCAGATTCATAATATAAATCCCTTTCAAAAAACCACTGACTAAATTCAGGATAATGGCAAAGCATAAGTCTTAAACTATTATTTTCGCATAGCTCTTTTAAAAGTGCTGTGTATGCAGGATTTTCAACCTCTCCAAAGCTATAGCCAGAAAGACCTAATAAGGTAATTTCATTTTCTCCTATTGTTATTTTGTCGGTTTTATCATCAAGTACTATCACACCTGAATTTTCTACCTCGGTTATATATGAAGTATAGTCGCTAAAGAGCTTATCGTGATTTCCCATTGAATAATATGTTGGTGCAATATCTGGTAGTTCTGTCATTACATTAAGTGTATTTTCGGAATTTTCAGCGTATTCGTCAATCATATCGCCTACAACTGCTATTATATCAGGTTCTTCTGATTGGATTTTCTTAACAATCCCCTTATTATCGTTAAGAAAATTCATATTGTGTAGATCACTTATAACAGCTATCTTAATTTCACTTTTTACCCTATCGCTTTCTACCGTATATTCAGATTTTGTTATTTTATATTGATTTGCAATAATATAAAAGATTACGAGAATAATAGATATTAAAATACCTAATAATATCTTTTTTATAACCTTCAATTTTTTTCACCACGCTATATCAAATTTATATTAACAATTATACTATATCAAATTTTATTTTCCAATAGCTATATAAATTTTCAGTTGTTTAAAGCTATCTATTATGATAAAATATATCTATTGAGTAATAAATTTTATAAACGGGGGGTATTCCTATGCTTAATATTGGATGTCATTTGTCAGCCTCTAAAGGCTTTTTGCATATGGCTAAAGAGGCTGTTTCTATAAATGCAAATACATTCCAGTTTTTTACACGTAATCCAAGAGGCTTTAAAGCCAAGGAGCTAGATGAAAAGGATATCGAAAAATTTTTAATGTATATAGAGGACAAAAATTTTGCACCAATAGTTGCACATGCACCATATACGCTCAACGCTTGCTCGGCTGACCCTAAAATAAGAGAGCTTGCAAAGCTGACTATGGAAGATGATATACGCAGAATGGAATTTGTTCCAAATAACTACTACAATTTTCACCCAGGAAGTCATGTTAAGCAGGGTGTTGATATAGGTATTGATTATATTGTAGAAATGCTTAACAGCATTTTAAAGCCTGAGCAAACTACAACAGTTTTGCTTGAAACAATGGCTGGTAAGGGTAGTGAAATTGGTAGAAGCTTTGAAGAAATAAAGACAATTCTTGACAGGGTAGAGCTTAATAATAAAATGGGTGTATGTCTTGACACCTGCCATATATGGGACGCAGGCTATGATATAGTAAATAGCCTTGACGCTGTTATAGATGAGTTTGATAAGGTAATAGGAATTGATAAGTTATTTGCTATACATTTAAATGATAGTAAAAATCCACTTTCAAGCCATAAAGACAGACACGAGATTATTGGCGACGGTAACCTAGGGTTAGAGACTTTAACAAAAATTATAAATCACCCTCAGCTAAAAAACCTACCATTTGAGCTTGAAACACCAAATGACCTTGAAGGCTATGCAAGAGAAATTGCACTTTTAAGAGGACTTTATAACGAATAAATTAAATTTCAGGATTGAACTATATGAAAAAGAATTGTGCAGTATGTAAGGATAAGGCTAGTATACTTACACGAATAAGGCTTAATGACGGCTTTTTGTGTAACGACTGTGCCAAAAAATGCAGTGAGCATTTAGATGATTATGATGAAATCACTGCTGAAGATATAAGAAAACACCTTGAGTATCGTGAGAAAAATAAACTCAGTAAAAATCTTACTGAGTTTAAAACTACACTTACACTTGGTGAATATGAAATTTTAAAAATTGATGAAAAGCATCGTACCTGGCTTTTAGACACAGGTAAGCGTTTGAAAAATGAAAACCCTGATATTTTCTATTTGTCACAGATTACTGATGCTTTATTTGTAAGAAAAAAAGAGCTTTTAAATCAGTACAAGGAAAATAAAGAATCTAAAAGTAAGTTAATAAATTTCCTTAACAGAAAAAACAGATGGCCTTTATATGGCTATTGGTTTTATGTTGTTATTAAGGTTGATCATCCTTACTTTTCGGAAATAAGTATGAGAATTAATAAATATATTGTAAATGAAATAAATCAGGTACAATATCTTTCTTGTGTACGTTACGCACAGGATATTATCGACATAATAAGCGAGCTTGCTAAGCTTAATAACAAGCAGTAAAAATTAAAATCGGAGTTTTAAAAATATGGTAGAAAATTTAACACAGCTTAAAGAAATATGTAATGGTTGTCAGAAATGTGAGCTTGGCAAAACCAGAACAAATCTTGTTTTTGGTGTTGGAGTTGAAGACGCAGAGGTTATGTTCATAGGTGAAGGTCCTGGTGAAAACGAGGATTTACAGGGAGAGCCATTTGTTGGTAGAGGTGGACAGCTACTTGATAAAATGCTTAATGCAATAGATTTAGACAGGCACAAGAACATCTATATAGCAAATATGGTAAAATGTAGACCACCTAAAAATCGTGATCCATTGCCAGAGGAGCAGGAGCAATGTATTGGTTGGCTAAGAAATCAGGTTAAAATTATTAAGCCTAAAATAATAGTATGCCTTGGTAGAGTTGCAGCTACACGAATTATTAAAAGTGATATGAAGATTACAAAGGAGCATGGTATTTTCTTCGAGAAAAACGGAGTAATTATGATGGCTACTCTACACCCAGCTGCGTTGCTTCGCAACCCTAACAACAAGCCTGGTGCATTCGAGGATTTTCAAAAGCTAAGAGAAAAAATCAAAGAGGTTTGCACTCATACATATACAGACTAATTAGGAGATTCGAGGTGTAAAAATGAATTTCCTAAAAGCTTTATTTAACCGAAAAAAGAAAACAAATGTATCAGTAACAGCTGTAAAAAAGGAAGCTGAGAATATATATAAAAGTCAAGTCCAAAATGCTAAAATTGCGAAAAAGAAAGAGAGATTCTCTGAAAAGGTGCAGGAAGTATTAATACATTCAGGCTGGTATGAGGGTAGAAAAATAGATGTTGCCGAACAGCTTAGGTGTTACGAAGAATCTGGATTTGAAACATTCAATATTCTTACAAAGTTCCTAAAAGAATTTGATAATCTTTCTTTTCCAACATATTCAACATTTGAAAGCAATAAAAGACACGAATTAAAAGGGGAAGCTTGTGAATTAGACCGTTACAACTATTTTGATGCAAAAAAGTCAATGCAGTTTAATAGCCCTAGATATGATAAACCAAGCGATCAATGTAAAGCTATTGCTGACGCACTAAAAGAAAAATGTGTACCTATTGGTCAGAATCAATATAAGAATACTATTTTTCTTACAGAGTCAGGTAAAATATATGAACAAGGGGCTTCACTAAGAAGATTAGGCGTAACCATTGATGAGGGTGTTTCTTGTATTATTAATGGTATGAGAAATATCTGTGAACTGAGTATTATAAATCAAGACCTAGATATTCTTTCCAATGATGAAATAATATCAAACGGAGAATATTCCGAGGATGAGCCTGATATCAAGGACTTTGAAGTTAATACCATTAACTCAGGAAAAACAAATCACATTATGTATTCAAAGTATAGTAATGGGAAGATAAAGCATTATTATCAAATTACATCAAAAGAGAAACAGGATGTAATTGAATATCAATATGTTTATAAGGTTACATATTATAAATCAGGCAAATTAAAGGCCTATAACCAAACAAAGGTGAATGAAAGAAATATAAAAGCCTACGAATGGTATGAGCATGGCGAAATAAAGTCAATGATAGAGTATTATCGCAACGAGCGTATAACATATAAAAACTATGCTGAAAATGGTGCTTTTATAGAAGAAAAAATAAGCTAATAAAATATAGTAACAGTGATTTTTATAATCAAGTGGATAATTCACCTAAAAGGATTATTAAAATTTATGATACTAGTGAAAATACAGCTGTAAAAAAGCTTGCTGAAGATTTAGTTAATTCACTTAATAAAAAGCTAGAACGAGATACAGCTGTAAAAGCTAAAAAAATAACAGACACGCCAAGGGCTAAAATAGCACCAAAGGAACACAAATATGCTATAGCTATAACCGATACTCCAAACATAGATGATTTATCAGCAGAAAGCAAAAAGAGATTCTCTAAAAAGGTGCTGGAAATGCTAATGCGTGCAGGCTGGTATGAAGGTAGAAAAATAGACATTACCGAACAGCTTAAGCATTACCAAGAACGTGGCTTTGAAATATTCGATATTATTCCAAAGTTTTTAGAAGAATTTGACCAGCTTTATTTCAAAAAATATGATGTATTTCAAATTGAGAAAAGATATGAGTTAAGAGAAGAAGATTACAAACCGAGAGCCTACACTTGTTTTGATTCAAAAAAACCTAGGTTTTTTACTCAATATGAATACCACACAGGAATTGAACAATGTCAAGCTGTATCTACATTAGTAAAAGAAAGATGTGTACCTATTGGTAAAGATAATGTTAATAATACCATTTTTCTTACAGAGTCAGGAAAAATATATTCAAAGGGGTATTTCTTAAAAAGATTAGGTGTAACTATAGAAGAGGGTATGCAGGCTCTTATTGATAGTGATTATCACAGCTGTGAATTACGTGTTCTAAATCAAGAGCTAGATATTCTTTCTGATGATGAAATAATCTCAAAGGGCAAATATTATGGATATGAGCCTGATATTAAGGATTTTGAGCTTACTGTAATTAATTTAGGTAAAAAAAATTACATTATCTATTCAAAGTATAGTAATGGTAATATAAAGCATTATTATCGTTATCGAACATATGTACAGCGTTTTACCGAATACAAATATGTTTATAAGGTTACATATTATGAATCTGGAAAATTAAAAGATTATACCGAAACTAAGGTAAATAATACAGATATGAAAACCTACGAATGGTATGAACATGGCGAAATAAAGTCAATTATAGATTATCATAATAATTCTATAATTTGTAAAAATTATGCTGAAAATGGTGCTTTTTTAGGAAGAAAATCTAAGCGTGAACAGTACATTACTAATAATGTTTATCTTCAAAGGGAAGCTAAGAAAAAGCCTAAAATTTTATCCGATTATGTATCAAAATCTCAAATAATACCAAAGGGACACAAATACGCTATAAATGAAACTCCAGACATAAACAGTTTATCAGCTAAAACCAAAAAGAAATTCCCTAAAGAGGTATTGGAAATGCTAATGCGTGTAGGCTGGTATGAGGGCAGAAAAATAGATGTTACTGAACAGCTTAAGCGTTACGAGCAATGTGGCTTTGAAATATTCGATATTCTTCCAAAGTTTCTGGAAGAATTTGATAAGCTTTATTTATGCAAATATAGAACCTTTAATGAATATCGAAAATGTGTATTAAAAGATGAATATTATCCATACTCACCAACCAGAGATTATTTTGATGCCGAAAAAGCTATGTATATTGATAAAGCAAGATTCGATACACCGGAAAAAATCAAAACTATAGCCAATAGTGCTAGATATACCCCTGTTGCTGAAGCAATTAAAGAAAGATTTGTACCAATTGGTCAGGCTTATATGGATCTTTATCTTACAGAGTCGGGCAAAATATATATGGATATAGGCACAATTATACTAATTGGTTCAACCGTTGAAGAGGGTATTATACATCTTATTTATCCACCACGAAATAGATAGGGTTGTAGAATACAGCTAAGTAAAGCTAGTATCTCGGTATGTATTCTAGTATCGACAATAGTTTAATGAATTTGTGGAACTATTTTTATTATATGCTACACTTTACATTTACTCGATAATAAATTATAATAAGTAGTAATGACTATTTTTAAGGATTGGTAAATTTATGGTACAATTTGAAGAATTAAGGCTTGAGCTTGAACGCACAAAGCCTGAAATAGACGACCTTGCTGATGCACTTGGCTTAAAAGCAATGGAGTCTGAAATTCAACAGCTTGAAAACAGAGCTACAGAGCCAGGATTTTGGGATGATATGGAAAAGTCTCAGGTTATCCTACAGCGTACAAGTGCTTTAAAAGGCAAGGTAGAGGGCTACAACAGCCTTGTTGCAAAATATGAGGATGCACTTGCTTTGATTGAGCTTGCAAACGAGGACGAGGATTTGTCACTGCTTGAGGAGGCTCAAAGCGAGGTTGACGCAATAAAGGAGAGCCTTGAAAAGCAACGCCTACAAACATTGCTTACAGGTGAGTACGACGGCAAAAATGCTATTCTTACATTCCATGCAGGCTCAGGTGGTACAGAGGCTCAGGACTGGGCAGAAATGCTTTATCGTATGTATAACCGTTGGGCTGAGAAAATGGGCTTTAAGGTTAAAACACTGGATTATCTTGATGGTGATGAAGCAGGCTTAAAGAGTGCTGTAATTCTTGTAGAGGGCTTAAATGCTTATGGTTACCTAAAGAGTGAGGCTGGTGTTCACCGTTTAGTACGAGTTTCTCCGTTTGACTCATCAGGTAGACGTCACACATCATTCTCATCACTAGAGGTTATGCCTGAAATTGATGATAATATCCAGATAGATATAAATCCAGAGGATATCAAAATGGATGTTTACCGTGCAAGTGGTGCAGGTGGTCAGAAGGTAAATAAAACCTCATCTGCTGTAAGACTTACACATATACCTACAGGTATTGTAGTTGCTTGTCAGGTAGAGCGTAGCCAGCACCAAAACCGTGAGGTTGCTATGAAAATGCTTATGTCAAAGCTTATGGAAATCAAAGAGCGTGAACATCTTGATAAAATCGAAGATATCAAGGGTGTTCAAAAGGAAATTACATGGGGCTCACAGATTCGTTCATATGTATTTATGCCATATACTCTTGTTAAAGACCACCGTACAAGCTTTGAAACAGGTAATATAAGTGCTGTAATGGACGGTGATATAGATGGCTTTATCAACGCTTATCTAAAAGCATTAAGCCAGAATACACTTGAGAATAATAGCACAGATATGTAATAAACCAGAAATATTTAATTTTGTAAAAAATAGTACTTGCTTGAAATTTTTCAGGCAAGTACTATTAGTATAAAGTAAAAATGCGACTTGTAATTGTGTACAAGTCGCATTTTGTATTGTTTATTTCATATCAAAAAATCTGGTTTTATTTACTGTAACAATATAATTCTGTGTTTCGTGCCATTTGCTTGAACAAAGATTAGTTGCATAGAAAAACATTACTCTGTGTGCAATAGCGTTTCTGTTATGGTCAAATATGTAGTTTACAGCATTAATAGCGTCTTGGCTATATTCTTCCTTCCAGCCGTCATATTTGCATTTTTCTTGAACCTCTTTTATTGAGCTGTATCCAAGGCTTAGCATAGAATCTCTTAAACATTGTGCTACTAGGCAACAGCTTTCAAAGCCTTCTCCACCTGCTTCACCCTGTACAATTTGACAAGCTAAAATTCTGTCCTGTTCCGATAGTATTACTTGATACTTAGGAGCATAGCTAAAGTCAGGTTTGTCAATAGCTACAAGATAACCGGCAGCATATTGAGCATCGTATGTATCCTGCAATTCCTGTGTCCATTCTGTAGGTGGCTCAGTAGGTGCTAGATATGTAGGAGTAAAGCTTTTCGAAAAAGCCTCTAACTCTTCTTCAGTATAAAGCTTAATAACCTCCATTGTAGGAGCTTCTGTAGGTGCTTCAGTAAGAGCTTCTGTAGGAGCTTCTTTAGTAGTCTTTGCTTTCTTTTTTGATTTTTTATCTGTTTTCTTATCTGTCTTCTTATCAGATTTTTCAGTAGATCTCTCTGTTGGATTTTCAGTAGATTTTTCTATTGATAATTTAGCTGTTTTTTTAGGTGTTACCTCATAAATGCTTTCTTTCTTTGGCTGTTCAATAATTTCTTTCTGCTGTATTACTCCACCCTGAAACAGCATTGTAATAACCAAAGAAAAAGCAGTAACAACTGCAAGCTTTGCGATTTTAGAACCTCTATGCATCTTACCATTCCTTTTTATTATTAACAGATTAATTATACAATAATTTAATATTTATTGCAAATTAATTACAGAATTTCGATTTTTTTCATAAAAAACTAATTGAAAAGCAGACTATTAATCAGTAACTTTGTTTAATGCTACAGTGTTTTCCTCATAAGTAATTTCTATTTTATCACCATATAGGCTATAATTAAAGCTATAGGTTTGTTTTAGGGTGTTATCAAAAATTTTAATAGCTTGCTCATCAACCAACACAGTACCGATTATTTTACAGCTAAAATCATTAGTTTTAACTTCTAATTCAGCAGTATCCTCAGTAAATGAAAGAGCAATCTCCTTTCCGAATTTGTCGCTTGCAAACCATTCGTTAGCCATAAGCTCATCAGCCTTGCTTGTAATCTGGGCTTGAGTACATCCAGATAATATCATTGTAATAATAGCTATACAAGCTATCAAGTATTTCAAACGCATAAAATACACCTCAATTATTTATACGATGAATAATCATTATATATGTTAACAAAAATATTACAAATAGATACACTATAACACCATAAATTCCCTTTACTAAAATATTGTTTTATGATATAATATATATCACCTTTTGTGAAATAATCATAACTTTTCAACAAATTAACAGGTAAGAGAATTATATTTTGAATGGAGGTTTCTGTTTTATGGCTAAAAATGAATTTATGACTTATAAAAATAAACCACTCGTAAGATGTGGAGATGTTCTTTTTTACGGAAGTATGAGCGATCCTTATGTTGTTCGCATTAAAATTAAAACTCAGAAAAAGGTTGGAGATTTAAGCGTAGCTGATAAGGTATCTATTCAGCTAATGAGTACCGACCCAGAATTAAGTCCTCGCAAGCAGGTAATAAAATCAAGCGAGAAAAACGGATTATACAGTGCAATGGATTTTGCAGATGTATGGCTAAAAAGAGCGTTAAAAGCATAGTAATCAATAACAAAAAACAGCCCCAGCGTTAAAATTGAACGTTGGGGCATTTGTATTATATAGGCAAATAAGATGTATGAATGTTGTTAATTTCGACGAACTTATCAAAAAAATTAAAAATGAATATAGCTAATTGTTGAAAATAAATTTTTAGTGGGTTATAATAATATACAGATTTATAAAACAGTGCATATAACTCTGTTTTATTTACAAAATTTAATATAAAGGAGAGGATGTAATGAACGCTGAGCAAACTGTTAATGATGTTTTGAGTGCTGCTGAAAAAACTTCTATTTCTCTGGAAATTCTTATTACTGGCTTTGTAGTAGTTTTTGCTGTTCTTATTCTGCTTATATTACTTATTACAGTTTATGGTAAGATTGTTTCAAGTGCAGAAAAAGCTATGGCAGACAAAAAAGCTCAGAAAGAGGTTGCCTTAAAAGCTGAAAGTGTTACAGAAAAGCCTGTACAAGTTACTACACCTGTACCAGAAACTCCATCTTCAAATGGTGTTACAGATGAAGTAGTTGCTGTAATTGCAGCAGCTGTTGCCTCGATGTATGGTGAGGGAGCTGTAAAGGTAAAGTCAATCAAAAGAGTTCCTCAATCTCGACCGGTTTGGAGTACAGCCGGAATTATGGATAACACAAGACCGTTTTAATGTGTTTTAATTTGTCAGAGAAAGGAATGAATTTTTGAATGGGAATTTTACAAGGTTTTTTAGATGCACTTGTGGGTCTGTATAATGATTCAGGCTTATGCACACTTGTGTGGCAAAATTACGCTATGATTTTAATATCCATTGTGCTTTTGTACTTGGCTATTAAAAAACAATATGAACCAATGCTGTTATTGCCTATAGCATTTGGTATGCTGTTGGTAAATCTATATCCAGCAATAATGGACGCTCCAACAACTGAAATTATCGAAAGAGCAGTTTATGATGCTGCTCATGGTGGAGAAGCACAAAACTATGCAATAACGGTAATCAATGGTGTTGAGTATTACAACATACCTAAAGTAGGTGGTTTATTCTATTATTTGTATCAAGGTGTTAAGCTTGGTATTTATCCACCTTTAATCTTTTTAGGTGTAGGTGCTATGACAGACTTTGGTCCACTTATAGCTAACCCAAAGAGCTTTATTCTTGGTGCAGCTGCACAGATAGGTATTTTTATTACATTTATAGGTGCAATAATTTTAAACTTTACACCACAAGAAGCAGGTGCTATAAGTATTATTGGTGGTGCCGATGGACCTACAGCTATATTTGTAGCATCTAAGCTGGCTCCAGGGCTTTTAGGACCAATTGCTGTTGCAGCTTACTCGTATATGGCACTGGTGCCTATTATCCAGCCACCAATTATGAAGCTTCTTACAACTAAAAAGGAAAGATCCATAGTAATGACTCAGCTAAGACCGGTTTCAAAGCTAGAGAAGATTATTTTCCCTGTATTAGTTGTTATTGTTGTTGCAATTTTCTTACCAAGTGCAGCACCACTTGTAGGTATGCTAATGCTTGGTAATTTGTTCAAAGAAAGTGGAGTTGTTGAAAGATTATCAAAAACTGCACAAAATGAGCTTATGAATATAGTAACTATATTCCTTGGTGTAACAGTTGGTGCAACAGCAAAGGGTACAGTATTCTTAAAACCACAAACATTATTTATAATTTTGTTAGGATTGGTTGCATTTGTAATTGGTACAGCATTTGGTGTTGTATTTGGTAAGATTATGTGTGTTGCAACTAAGGGCAAAGTAAATCCACTTATCGGTAGTGCTGGTGTATCAGCAGTACCAATGGCTGCTCGTGTATCACAAAAGGTAGGACAATCAGAAAACCCAACAAACTTCCTACTAATGCACGCAATGGGACCAAACGTAGCAGGTGTTATCGGTTCAGCTGTTGCAGCAGGTGTATTATTAGCTGTTCTTGGTTAATCTTAAAAGAGAATAACAGAATTATTTCAGGTGCAATGCTTAGGTATTGCACCTGATTTTTTCTGAATTTAAAAAGTTTTAAAAAAGGTGTTGACAAACGGGGATAAAAACGATATAATAACAAAGCTGTCGAAAACGACGGCGAAAAACACTGAAAACAAGATAAAAGATGAGGTTTGAATTAATTTGGACTGACTTTGATTAGTACAGGTCTGAATGAAAAAAACTTCAAAAAACTTGAAAAAAGGTGTTGACAAGTAAGACTTGATTTGATATAATAATCAAGCTGTCACAAAGAGAGCGACAACAAAATATGAGATT
>JAXJUF010000044.1:0-6969 GCA_036309185.1 Acutalibacteraceae bacterium | reverse complement strand
GTATTTACACAAATACAGTATGGTAAGAATGTAAGCACCTATCTTCCTTGGTCAGAGCAGATGCCTGAATATTGTAAGTCGAAAAAGCCTCAGCAGAAGTAATGTGCTGAGGCTTTTATGCGTGCTTGAGTTGACGCTTACCACAGAAAAGATGTTGTATTACGCAAATAAAAATAGCCAATACAGAGTGCTTAGCCCCTGTATTGGCTATTTTTTAATCGCATTTACTTTTGTTTTTAGATTTTAACAGAAATATTATTAATCGGCTTTTTAGTTTAAGATTACCTTTACAGCGTGAGTTACAATATTACAATCCTTGGTAATATATTCAACTACTCTGTTTTCGTCTATTGTATCATTTGCTTCAACGTTAGCAGTTATTACAAGTCTGTTGTTATCTCCGAAGGTAAAGCAAAGCTCTGCCTTTTCAATTCCATCAATTTGCTCTAGTCCTCTTTCCAGCTTTTCCATATTGATAAAGTATTTGCCTGTTAATGTTTCTTGCATAATGGTTCTACCACTATTCTCAAGATAATCAATTTCGTTATCAATAGTAACTCTTGCAATCTTACCTGTATCTACACCGTTTACAAGCAATCTTCCCCAACCAGCAATTGGCTGAATATCGTCATATCTGTTTAGTATAGTTACTAATCCATCAACACCAACAACCTTTTTATCAGCTACCAGATATTTCTTTGGAATATAGCTTCTCAGATTATTGACAGAGTCTGTTCTGATCATACCTCTTATGACAGACTCAAATACATCAATAAATACTTTTAGCTGTTTTTCGTCAAATCTGTTTTCCCAGTAACGAAGCTCATATGTAAATTGATTTGTATTTTCATAAACCATCAAATGGAATGGTAGTGAGTCTAATTGTAGTTGAATATGCTCTACTGGTTTATCACCAATCTTAATACCAGTAAATATATCACCCTGATATTGGAAGAACATTTCATCTGCACGAATGTTACTAATGTAAGAACACATAGTTTCCATTACCTGCTTTGCAGATTCATTGAACATATCTGTAATTTTCTGGTACTTTTTCATTGTATATCTATAGTTATAAACCTTGAATAATGCTCCAGCTAATGTTCCCCATCTGCTGTCAGTTCTACCGTTATGAACACTTGATGTAATTACATCATCCTTGTCGTTAAACACGCTTACACAATAGTTAAAGGCTGTTAGGAATAGTATATTTTTAGATACTCCGTTTTTATTGCAATATTTAACGGCTCTGTCATAACTAAGGTCTTTAAACGCACCGTGTATAGCAGCATTCTTTTCAACGGTTAAATCTCCGTTATCCTTTTTATTTAAGATGCTACGATCAAGCTTTAGTCCGTTCATAAGCCTTTTGAAATACAATTCGCTATCAGCTCTTAAACCATTTTCAGCTCTGAACTGTTCATCTAGCATATACTCATAGAATGAATAGCTCTCTTTTGGTATTTCTACACCCTTATATAATCTATCTAAATTACGAAGTAATATACCAAGTGTCATACCGTCACTAATTACGTGAGCTACATCAAAGAATAAGAAATTATCTCCCTCTACACTGTATATTCCAATATGATACAATGGTTCGCCAGGGGTATACATATATGGCTTAATCAATTCATCTTTTTCTTCCAGCCATTCCTCTTCGCTCATTTCATAAATAGGAATATCTATCTTTAAATCATCATTTCTAAACATAGCTAATCCCTTATCCTCAAATGGTTGAATGATACCCTTAAGGATTGGGTGTATGTCAAATAGCTTTTCAATTGAAGCCTTTAGTCTGATTAAATCAACACTGGAATCTATCTTGTACAAAAATGGTATATTAGTTGTAGTGTTACCACGCAATACATATGCCATAGATTTTTGCAGATTTGTTAAAGGATAAACTGTTCTAAGGCTGTAATCTACCGTTTTGTTTGTGTTTTTCTTTATATACAATCTTTCAAGCTTTTCTATAGTACAGTTTGAAATCAGCTCGTTAAGCTCTACAGTGAAATTTAGTCTGTCCTGTAGTTCTGTTAGAGTCATTATGCAACCAAATGAATCCAGACCTACCGAGAAGAAATCTGTATCTATACCAAACTCATTATGACCAAGCACCCCTGATACTATATCGTAAAGCTTTACCTGCATTTCGCTGATTGGTAAATTAAGCTTGTTAGATTCTACAGTAGCAATATCCTCTGATTTTGCTCGCTGATTTCTTACTATTTTATTTGAACCTGTTTTAATGAATGGATTCTTACGAACTATATGCTTCATAATCTTCTTATAAGAAGTTAGTCCACTATTTACCTCATTAACAATAAGCTCTAATTTATGTGGTACATTATTAATATGATTTAGCTTTGCGTATCCGTCGTTTGGATAAAGCTCTGCTACAATTTGATTTCCTTCGCCATAAACCAAGCATTCTTCAATCAACTGGTGGTCTAATAGCATATTCTCAATTTGCTCTGGTGCAACATTTTCGCCGTTACTTAAAATGATTAGGTTTTTCTTACGTCCTGTAATATGCACAAAGTTTTCTTCATCTGCGTAACCAACATCACCTGTTCTTAACCATCCATCTTCTGTAATGATTTGAGCTGTTAATTCAGGAGCATTTACGTAACCCATCATAACAGACGGACTCTTTATTTGGAGTTCTCCGTCTACTACTCTTGCTATACAGCCATTTACAAGCTGACCTGCTGTATAAGCCTTATCAGCTCTATTCATAATAGGAGTTGATATTGTTGGAGAGCATTCTGTCATTCCATAGCCCTGTGCTATAAATACACCAATAGCATGATATTTATCAACCAATTCAGATGGAAGATGTGCTCCACCTGTGATTATCTGCTTAATATTTTTTCCAAAAACAAGCTCCCTACACTCTTCAAGTGTTTTTCTTGTTTGCTGACTAAGCATTACAATTTTTGTGTAAAGTGCATTGGCGATCATTGGTACCATATTTAAGCTTGATGGCTGATACATCTGTAATGCTTCACCCAGCTTATCCATACCCTAGATAAAGCAGGTTGTAGAACCAATGCCAAGTGCCAACAAAAAGTCAGCCTTCAAACCAAAAGCGTGGTGAATTGGGAGAATACTTAGCTGTACAGCATCATCGTAATACGAATTAAACACAGTATCAATCAAATTAGCGTGTGACAGCATTACACCCTTTTCTTCACCTGTTGTTCCAGATGTAAAAATAATTACTGCACAGTCCTTTTCTGATATTTCTGCACAAGCCTCTGAGCCTTTGTATTTTTCAATAATATCGCTACAATCTCTATTTTCGTTATTTTCAAAATGCAATATATTCTGAATATTCTTACATTTGTTAAAAATAGTTTTTCTATCTAATGGAATTGATTTATCATAGATAATAATATCTACTTCTGCCTTGTTCAGGCAATTGTATAGATTTTCTTGCTCAATCTGTGGGTCAATAGGAACTGATACACCATTACCACACATAATTCCTATTAACATTTTTGTGTACAATGAACTATTAGGGCTTAACATTGCAATTTTCACACGCTTGCCAAGCTTTTTGTTTTGTCTTAGAGTCCATGCTGCTATTGCGTCGGTATCTTCTTTAAACTGTTTAAAGGATATACCTTTTATTTCTCCATTTTCTACGAATCTTAAATAATCTCTGTCGTTATATTCACGAGCAGCCTCATTAACTAAATCCTTTACTGTATGAATGTGTGTATTAACTAGCATGTTATATACTCTCCTTATTTTAATTTTTTAGAACTCATACACCCAACCGAATTATAGCATAGCAATCCGATTTTTAGCAATATAGAAATGTGATATATATATTTTGCGTGAAATGCACAATTTCTCATCCTATAGAATAGCCTATCCTCTAATAAAGCTACAACACCTGCGATGATGCAGAGTAAACATCAAATCAAACACATATAAGAAATCCTTGAAATCATTCGCTTTGTAAGAAAAATCCAGCACTTTTTCTTTTTTAAAACAAGTCATAGTATTAGACACACCTAGAAACTAAAAAATTAATGCAATGAAATTAAACTGTAATAAAAAATTAATGTTTATTTAACAACTTATTGGTATAATATTCTTAATTAATAAACATGGTTGTTTTTACTGTGTTTAGGGAGTATCTGAAAACAGAAAAAAACAACTGAATATTTCGCTAATACGAGGCAAGTTCGAGCGAAAAACGGAGAAATTGCCCGTATTAGTAGAAATAGACAGTTGTTTTGAGTTTTCAGATACGACCTAATTATAAAGGGGGTAAACATATAATGAATTTCAAAAGAAAATCAAAATCTATGTTGGCAGTTCTTATTTCTGCTTTAATGCTTGCTGGTACAACAACAGCATTCGGTGTTGAGGATAGTGTAAAATCAGCTACTAAAAACATAGTGTATCAGGGTGGTGGCTACACAGCAACAAAGCTAAGTCATCCAACAAAGGGTGAGGGCGAAGTAGATGGTATTGTTGACTATATTGGAAATGGTGCTGTTGAGTTTAATCCAGAAACAGCACAGGGCGAGCGTGGACAGAGCTATTCTTGGTCATCAGTAGCATATGGTGACTGGGTTTATATAGGCACAAACTATGCATCTATGATTAGTACAGTTAATCTTGCAGGAGCAAAGCTTGATTATGAGTACGACGCAGATAAGCTGGAGTCTATGCTAAATGCTATGTATAATGGTAATTTCTATACAAGTCAAGAGGACGGTGTAGACACAAAAAGTGTTTTGCTAAAGATTAACTATAAAACCTGTGATGTTAAAATAATAATGTCAAAGTCTGGTACTGGCGAGACCTGTAATTTCAGAAATGCTGTTGAATATAAAGATAAGCTATATTTCTGTGGTGCTGTAAACGGCTTACCAAGTGTTTACGAAATAGACCCTACAACAGATGAATACAAAATGGTTTATCAGGGTGTAACAAAAGAAGAAAACATAGAGGCATATAACAAAGGCTTAAGCGTTGGTATAAGAGGTATTTGCGTTTTTGATGATAAGCTAACAATTAGCTGTATGGGTCTTGAGGGTGCATTTATTGCTACATCTGAAAATCCATCAGAGGGTCAAGCTGCATTTAAAAAGGTTGCAGATATGAACGACTTATTCAACTACCCTGCTTATCGCTACTGTGATAGTATTTATGGTGGCTCAATATGGGATATGATTGAATATAACAACAGACTTTATGTTTCAATCTGTACAGGTACACCTGAAAATATGCCAGACGATAACACAATGCAATCATTTGCTCTTGTAGTAGGTGAAAAGACTGCTGACGGAGGCATTAGCTGGAGAGCCTTAGCTGGTGATGTTGAAAAAGATGGTGCAAGATATACCTTTGGTATAGATCCAGAAAGAACCCGTAGTGGTGCAGCTAACCTTATGGTTTACAACGATTACCTATATATCGGTGAATATAATGATGAAGAAATTGCATTGCTTGATGTTGCCTTTAAGCAGGATTTCGACTTTATGAACGCTAATCTTGAGCAGTCTGTAAACCTATATAGAATGGATAAGAATGAAAATATGGAGCTTGTTGTGGGCGATGCAGATAATATGTTCCCAAATGGTAGCTTGTCAGGTATTGGCTCAGGATTTGAACGCAACGAAAACCAGTATATTTGGAAAATGTGTGTAAGCGACGGCAAGCTATATGTTGGTACATTCGACACAAGTAGCTTGCTAGAGCCTGTTGGACAGTTCTCAAATGGTGAAATTTTCAGAATGTCAACTGAAGAATGGAAAAGTCAGATTGATTATCTGAAAACATTTATCAGACTACTTCTGCAAGATAGTAAGGAGTTTTCTGAGTTTTCAAAGGTTGCTACCGAAAACAAGAATACAGTAGACAATCCTATTGTTAACCGTACACTAAAAACAAAGCTCAGCGTAGCTTCTAGCAGTGCAAATAATTTAAGCAATGAGCAAATTCAAACACTAGCCGAGGATATGGTTGGCTTTGATATATCAAACATTGATGCAGAAAGTATTGAAAACTATGATAAGTATATAGAGCAGATAAACGCTTTGATTGCACAGCTTGAGTCCGAAGTAGAAAACGAGGACTACACAAATGCAGAGGTTAATTATCAGAAAGCACTTGAATTGTACAATCAGCTTATAACAGCCGTTCAAGAAAATCTTGACCAGTCAGATATTGGTACAGAAGAGTACAATTTAATACTTGAAACAATCACAAATGCATTTAAAAGCTTATTTAACAAAGAAAATCAGAGTATGATAACTGGCTTCTTGAAGAATAGCAAATATTTGTCAGTAGCAACTAAGGGTTTTGATTTGTATGTTACTGAGGACGGTATTAATTTTGAAACAATTACAATAGATGGCTTCGGTGATGAATATAACCATGGTTTGCGTACCACAGCACCAACAGAAGATGGTATTGTAATAGGTACAGCAAATCCATTCTATGGCACACAGGTATGGCTATTGTCAGAGGATCCAACTAGCATTCTTGGCGATATCAATAACGACGGTAATGTTGACCTTATTGATGTTGCTATAATTCAAAAGTCACTACTTGGATATGTAGAGCTTGACGAAGCTCAGAAAATAGCCGGCGACGTAAACCTTGACCAAAAGGTTGATCTGGTTGATACAGTGCTTTTACAAAAGTACTTACTAGACTACAACACCGGTTATCCAATTGGTGATGAAATATAAAATTTAAAAACCATAAACACAAGCGTTAATTCTAGCACGCACAAAAACCCCTCAACGAAAGTAACACAACATTACTTCCGTTGAGGGGGTCTTGATTTGCAACATTCAGGTATCTGTTCAGACCAAGGTAGATAAGTGCTTACCCCTACCCTACTAGATTTGTGTAAATACATATGTTAGATATTTTTCAGGTATCAGGTTATGAGCTATAGCTGTCTGAATAATGCTATATATAATTGTTGATGAG
>JAXJUF010000043.1:0-14562 GCA_036309185.1 Acutalibacteraceae bacterium | reverse complement strand
GACGATATATTCCAAAGATACAAGGTACTGCACTCAAGTTATTGAACCGCCGTGTACGGAACCGTACGCACGGTGGTGTGAGAGGTCGGCTACTCAACTAATGGGTAGCCTCCTACTCGATTTTTATAGATATAAGTATATAACTATTAGCTGTTAAAAATTTACGAGCGTATTGCCTTTATTAATAAATCCTCCACTATTTAAATCAAAATCAGAAAAACCCTGACAAACATTTATACATAGATTATTATCTATGCTATCAGCAAGGATAAAATAACCGATATGTACTGTTGTTTCACTATTTGCAGAAATATCAATATAGTTTGGATTATTGGTGTTTTCGTTTGAAAAATCGTCGTAAATCCATTCGGTAAGACTGTAACTGTGATTTTCATCATATGAGATATTATCGTACTGATTATACAGATTTTCAATCTTATTTAACATACTTAATCCTGATTTATTAACAATGCTATGATAAATACAGTAATCATTTATGTCTGTGTTTGATGTGTTTTTTAGTGTAACTGTTTCGTAGACATATTTTAAATCATATTTTTTTATTTCTTGAATAGTTGAAAGTGAATTAATCCCATCACCTCCACCGTAACAGGTAACCTCCAACGGTTTAATCTTACCATCTTCGTCTAGATATTTTTTCTTGAAATCCTCATTCATCATACTTAGGTTATCAGAAATTTCAACGCTGTTAACAGTAAGTTCAATATGATTTTCATCTTCTAAATAAATAGTATCTCCTATTTCAAAAAATCTATTATATTTTTCGCTGTAGGCATTGTTATACTCAGAAAAATTATAGTAGTGTGAGTTATCCTCTATAATATCATCACTCCATTTACAAACAATAGGAAAGCAATCATTCTTTGTGCCTTCTGAAAGAGTAACGCTGGCGAGAATTTTATATAGTTCTTCCTTAGAAATATCTGTACCTACATAACCATTAAGCATATAATCAAAATCAGCAAAATACATATAAAAGCATTTGTCAATTTCAGGATGTTCTTTAGTGTAATCCTTATAAATCTGCTTTTGGATATAAAGCAGATCGTTTCCGTTGATTGTTGTAAGCTCACTATCTATAACATCTGTGTTATCAGCAATAATCTTATCGCAGTCGGATACATCGTACAAAATAAGTGATAAACCACCCATAGCGTAGGTATCGGAAAAACTATATTTACTCTCATTAACAGAGGTGAAATTGTTTGGTAGATAATCAAATTTTACTTTGATGTATTCGTAATGATCAATTTCACTTGATTTTTCTAATTCAAGAGTATTTTTATCAAGTATAAGTTTTTCTGAATACTTTCCATTTTTCTCAATATACATATTATAAAGTTTAGAGACTGCACACACACTTACAGTTGATGTTACTATAAGTAGAACAGCGACCAATAATGTTGTGAATTTTTTCGATTTCTTATTAGAAATCTTGTTTGTTGCATTAGTATTAAGCAATTTTTCTTTAAACTCATCAGATGGTACAATATTTTCAAATGTTTCTTTATACAATTCTTTATTCGTTTTCATGTCGCCAAACCTCCTGAAGTATATTTTTCAGTTTGGTTCTTGCTCGTAGTAAACGAGTTTGAACCGTAGTTTCTTTCACTGAAATAAGTTCTGCTATCTCTTTTACAGAATAATCCTCAAAGTAATACAAATGGACTACCACACGATATTTTTCGGGAAGAGACATTATAGCTCTATAAAGCTCATAATGCTCATCTTGGTTTTCTAGTGTATAATAGTTATCACCTTTAAATTCATCAAATAAAACAACTTTTTTATTCCAAGAGGATAGGAAGATATGCTTACAATTATTAACTGTCATTTTAACAAGATAATTTTTCATATGTTCATCACTATCAAAGGTTTTATTTACTTTATAAAAACTTAAAAATGTATTCTGTACCACATCCTCAGCATCTTGTCGATTTATACAATAACTGTAGGCTATTTTGAAAAGAGAGTCAGTATACAAATTTACAGCTCTTATGTAATCTTTATCATTCATTACCTCTTTCCTTTCTTATTAATAACAATATTGTTGCCAAATTAATAAATTTTATATTTCAAAAGTACTTTCGCTTATATTAGTCCTTTAAACTTAATAATATCACAAAATATTTAATTTTTTTGTTAGTAAGGTAGTTAGTTCTCCTTTTAGAATATTAATTTTATTTCTGAATAGGATATATTTGTTACGGAATATGAAAGGTTGTTCTAACGTGAGACGAAAGAACCCCCGAAGAGCCACAAAGTGCAGTTCTTCGGGGGATTCTTGTCATTTAGAGCTGACTAAACTCTAGATTAGTTACCCATCATAGTTTGTCTATCCATTTAAAGATATAATATGAGATTTACTAGTCACAACAGATATTATATCATGATGAGAAAACATAAGGGATATTTATAAAAAGTGATAGTTTGTTTTGTTGCCCTAGTTTTCTAAAATGGAAAACATTTTTAATTATACCGTAGCAGGTTTTCTGTTTTCAATATACTGATCTATATCATCTATGATATAGTTTGTGCCTGTTGTATGCAAAGCTTCAAAACAGGAGTAGATATAATCCCACACACTATATTGGCTGAACAGTTCAGAGACCTGTTTGCCAGTTAGCTTCTTTGCTGATTTATACTGCTCAACGCAATAAATCAAAAAATCGCCTTGTCTGCTCATTCTCATCCCTCCGGAAATGTAATATTACCTGTCTTTTGTTCTTCATCAAACATAGTAAAAAGGGCCAGTGGACTAAGATGCCACATTTTAGTATTTTCTTGTTCTAACAACGAATACACTTTAGATTCATAAAAAATTCTTGTTGCTGTTACTTCATTCATTTCGTAATTTGAAGCAATCAAACTTATTACTTTAGGAACAATTAAAACAAGCATAGCTTCAAACTTTTTCTGTTCCATTAAAATTCCTCCTTGGGTACTGTTCCGATAAACTTCAGAAAAGAAAGTGCTTTTTCTGAGGTAAGTACCAACTGATTATATAGTTTTTTGACTTTCAAAGCTTCGATAGTTTGTTCTTTAGAAAGAACACCCGAAGTATAGAGAGTAAAGGTTGTATAAACATCATCATTGGCAACAGGACCATATATGAAATCATAGTGATCTCCTATATATTCTCCTGCTCTGTTGTCAGATACGAAATCCAACCACGATTCATCAGGTGCATCAAATCGCAACACAGAACATTCAGCAAAAGCTTGTTTTTCGTTAATTTCATAAATACTAACAGTAGGTAAACCTTCCTTGCGGCGTTTGGTTACTTTGTCAGCAAATCCAATTGCTTGAGTTTTATTTGTGGTGGTATAGAAGCCATATCCGAAGTCAAGAAAACGGTTTTGTGCAATAAGTTTTGGTTCTGATACTGCCAGGTTGCTTCCGTGATACAAAATCATAATTCTTTCCTCCAATACTTTATCAGTAATCTTTATTCATATTATACACAACATTTATTTGGCTCGCAATAGTTTGTTGGGTATGCGTTTAATCTAAAAAAATGCAAGTTCCGTAACTTGAAAAAATTGAGAACCAGTTCCTAAAATTTGCAAGTTCTGTAAGATGTAAAGATTAAGAACCAGTTCTTAAAAATTTGTAACTTTCACAACTTGAATTTTTAAAATAATTATTAATTTTAATACTCTTTGTATAAAAAGATTGACATTTAAAAACCGTAGATATATAATACAGGCAAGATAGTATATAAATTAGTGTGATTTATATATGTTGTAGGACTGCTTGATGCAGCAATTAGCGAATGAACCGAGATAAAACAAATGAGATCAAGAACTTAATTGAATGGAGAGATGATTATGTTAAAGAAAATGAAAGAAATTAATAAGAAGACAAAGGTTATCATACTTGCAGTTGGTTTGATTGCGATAGCAGGTGTAGGTAGTGTTATCACAGCTTGTACTATGTCAAAACATGATGAGATTCAGGATGAGAACAAAACAGTTGCAACTGAAAGTGCTACTGAAGCTACTGAACAGACAACTGAAGAGGTAACAGAGCTTCCAACGGAGGAAGAAACTGAAGAAGCTACTGAAAAGGCTACAGAGGAGACAACTGAAGAAGCTACCGAAAAGCCAACAGAAAAGCCAACCGAGAAGAAAGATAAGGAAAATAAAAAAGAAGAAGCTACCGTTGTTCAGACTACTACAACAATCGTGGGTGGTAATCAGAATAATAACAATAGCAACAACAATACCAATACTTCTACAGGCAATACCAACACAGGTGCGACTACACAAAATAAGCCTGTGAATAACAATACAACTAATAATACAACCACAAATAACAATACAGGTAATTCAACACCTTCAAAGGTTTGGCACGAAGCTGAGTATAAAACTATTCATCATCCTGCTGAAACTAAAAAGGTTTGGGTGGTAGATCAGGAAGGTTATACTTACGAAGAGCCTGTGTATGAGGAACATCAGCGAACAATTTGTAATTCTTGTGGAGAAGATATAACCTATACCATAGATGAACATTTGATAAATCATGGTAATAACGGAATATGGGCAAGCTATCGAAGCGAAACAAGAGAAGTTCAAGTTGGCACAAAAACAGTAACCGTAGAAGAAAAAGGACACTGGGAAACTCAAGTGATTAAAGAAGCTTGGGATGAAAAAGTGCTAGTAAGAGAAGCAGGGTATTATTAATCCTAATATATTTAAAGCAGAGCAAACGCTCTGCTTTATTTTTTAGAATATTGATTTTGTTTTTGAATATGATATAATTAAGACAGTCAAAGAGATATGTGTGTTCCATTATCGGTAACACGGCATACCCCCGAAGAAGTGCTAGTTCTTCGGGGATCTTGTCATTTACGGCTGACTGACCGAGGAAAGTTACCTATCAATGTCTCTCTATCCATTTACGGATATAATGTGAGATTATACCAGCCACGATAGATACAAGAAGAGATATGTATATTTGTTCCATTACCGAAACACCTCTTCTCTGTTACCAGAGTAGAGTGAGGTAACTACCACAAATTGAATAAAAGACAATTAATTCATCAGGACTATTGCGAGAGCAGTAGTCCTTTTTTTATGCCTAAAAGTTTCTAAAATCTCAAATCAAAGTGGCAAAAAAAGGAAAATTTTTTTATATCTTTTTATGCTAACATATCTTTACACTAAAAAAGGTCAGAATTTCCGATAAGGAAAAATATAAGAAAGGAATATAACGATTTTTGAAAGGAAGAAAATTGATGAAGATAAGCTTGATAATTGCTAGATACATCAAAAAGTGTAACGGTATTTAAAAATAAATCAAAAGTGTTAATTAATAAGAAATAAAAAGACACCAAGGTGAAACTCCTTGTTTACATAGATATTTTTTAACACGAAAGGAAGTGTGCAGAAATGCACAAATACAAAACGAAAAATATAATAAAAAGTATTTTGGCTATTGTTATGTCGGTTTTAATGGTAACTATGTCGTTACCTCTTACTGCAATGACAGCATCAGCATCCGAAACAGATGTAGGATTGGTTCAAGCTAGTAATGGAACAACAGTCAAATTAAGTTTGGGCAATTTACTAGAATATGAAAGCAATATTAATTGGACCACACACATGATGTATGCCGATGGCAAGATGGCATATTGTGTTAATCCAAAGCTTAGAGCTCCATCAGGAACTTTTGGTAGTGCGAATTTGACAGAAGTAACAGCATCTAATAGCAAATATCAGTTGTTGCTAAAAGCTTTGTACTACGGTTATGGTGGTGAAGGCTTTGAGAAATCTGTTGCAGCCTTTGGTAATAAGTCAATGAAAAGCTATATGCAGGGAAAGAAAACACAGCACTGGCTTGGAGCTGGTGGTACTGACCTGTATTATTTGCTGACACATAGAACACTCGCATACATCTATGGTGACAGTGACTGGGCTTATGCTTTGAATATTGACTGGATAAATACAGTTGAAGAAATTACCGAGGTTCTAAAGAAAGCACCAGCAGTTTCTACTGATGATAAGATGTACATTCTTGATGCTAAGGATGGAACTCAGAAAGTAATTGTTTTCAAAGAAACTCCTAAAAAGGGTTCATTGGAAATCATTAAAGATTCCAGCAACTATAGTTTGACTGATAACAATACAGATTGCTATAGCCTAGAGGGTACAGTATTCACTGTAACACATACAGAAACTGGTAAGAAGTACACATTAACAACTAACATAAAGGTAGAAGATGGTTCTGCCACAGTTAAGTACAAGGGTGTGCTTAAAGATATACCAGTTGGTGAATACACAATCAAAGAAATACAGGCTGGTAGAGGTTATATTCTTTCTACTAAAGCAACAAATGTAACCATTGTTGGCAATAAAACAAGTAAGGTAACTATTAAGAATGAACCAGGTAATGACCCTGTGTTTGTAATGGTAAAGAAGACAGATAAAAACGGAGAGCCACTGACTGGTGCTGAATTTACCATTAAATTCTATAAGGGCTACTTTACTGAAGAAGAAATAAAATCAGGTGAAGCAGACAGTGCTTTTAAAAGATATTGGACATTAAAAACCAATAGTGAAGGTTTTGCAAGATTATCTGATGATTATTTAGTAGATAGTAACAATGATTTCTATTACAACGGAGACGACCCTAACCCTTGCCTACCATACGGTACAGTAACAATTCAAGAAACCAAAGCTCCAGATGGATACATTAAGGACGATACTTTATATGTAAGACAGATTACATCTACTGGTAGTGCAGAAAGTGTATTCACTTTTAACCCACCAACTGTCCCAAATGACCATATAAAAGGCGATCTAAAGATTATAAAAACATCAGAAGATGGTGTAGTAGCAGGTATCAAGTTCAATGTTTACACAACTGCGAATGAGCTTGTAGGTACATATACAACTGATAATGATGGTCTTATAACCAAGAACATCGACACAGGTACTTACAAGATAGAAGAGGTTATGTCTGATAAGTATAAGCCACAACCAATAAAAACTGTAACAGTAAAGGAAAACGAAACTGCAACAGTATCCTTTAACAACACACTAAAAGATGGTTGGTTAAAACTTGTAAAGACAGCCGAGCCTATAAAGAACGCTGACGGAACAACAACTGATGGTAAGATTGATGGCATAGAGTTTGAATTGTATAACAGTGATAATGTGCTAGTTGGCACATACACAACTGGTGCAGACGGCACAATTCTAAAAGGTGGAATAAAGCCAGGAACATATAAAGTACACGAAAATCCTCCTGCTGGATACAGACAGCCTGCTGATAGAACTGTAGAAATCAAACCTAATCAGACAACTACTGTTAAGTTTCACAATGTAGTATCTGGTGGCGATTTAACTATTAAGAAAGTCACTGACTTTGATGGTTATATTAAGAGTTATACAGAGTCTTTTATCTTTAAGGTTGAGGGATTATCTAATGGCTTTGAAACAGAGGTTGAGATTTATCCTAATCGTTCAGTAACAATCTCGCTTCCAAAAGCTGGTGCATACAGAGTAACCGAAATTTTGTCAGAAGAACAAAAGCTATACTGGCAAGAGCCAGAGATATTAAGTCAAGACATAGTAGTTGGAGACAATGAGCATAAAACTGTTTCTTTCAGTAACCACGAAAAATATGGCAACTTCAAAGTAAAGAAGACTGCTGATGATGGTTTTGATGAGGGAGTAAATTTTGAGTTCTTTGGAATGTCTTATACTGGTAAAAGTGTTTTCTTTACCTTCTCAACAGATGCAAACGGTGAGTATTTCCTAGAGACAAATAAAATACCTCTTGGTGAATACACGCTTCGTGAGTATGGAACAAAGAGTCCAAACCTCTATGTAGAACAGCATGATATAACTGTAAAAATTGAGGATGGAAAAACCACACAGGTTAATGTTCACAACGAGAATGTAAAGCGTAAAATGCAGATAATCAAGACATCTGATGATGGTATTGTTGAGGGAATTGAGTTCCGAGTAAGTTGTGCAGCACTTAATTTCTCAAAGATATATAAAACAGATGCAACAGGTTATATAACAGCAGATGAGCTTAAAGAGGGCAGATATACTGTAGAAGAAATCAATGCTCCAGATAGATACGAAATACAGCCAGCTCAGACGATTGATATTAAGTATCCAACAACAGAGGAGGAAGCGAATACTCCTTATGTTGTAACTTTCCATAACACACTAAAAGATGGTAAGGTAAAGATTGTAAAAACATCTGCTAGTGGTAAGGTTGAGGGCTTTGAGTTTAATGTAACTGGTACAAGCTACAAAGGTGATTACATTGAGTTGCTAAACCTAAAAACAGATGCGAGTGGTCTTATCGTAAAGGATTTGCCACAAGGTACTTACACAGTCGAAGAAATCAATGTTCCTGAATATTATGTAGTACCTGAGCCACAAATCATTACTGTAACAGCGAACCAAACAGCAGAGGTAAGCTTCTATAACGATTATCAGCGTGGTGATGGTGAGGTTCTAAAGACTTCCGATGATGGTAAGGTAGCTGGACTAAAGTTCAGACTTTATGGTACAGCAGATTGTGGTGAAACAGTTGACTTAACAGCAGTAACAAACGCTGAAGGTATAGCTAAGTTTACAGATGTACTTATTGGTACATACACAATGGAAGAAATTGATACTCCAGAAAGATATGAAGCTTTTGAGCCTGTTACAGTAACAGTAACAGAAAATTTCCCATTTGAGGTTCAAGCTCATAACACATTTAGAGATGTTCCTGCAAAGATTGTTAAGACATCTGAGTATGGCGTTATCGAGAATGTAGAGTTCAGAGTGGTTTGTGAAGCTCTTGGATATGACAAAACATTTAAGACAAACGCAGAGGGTGTTATTGCAACAGAATTAAAGCCAGCTACATATCAAGTAACTGAGCTTAATGTTCCAGATTTTGCAATCCCACAGGCTACAAAAACTCTTGTAGTTAATCCTTATGAAACTGATGCAGATATAGCAACAGTACAGTTTGATAACTTGCTAAAGAAAGGCAAACTAAGAGTTGTAAAAACTGCTGATGATAATGTAATTGAGAATGTTGAGTTCAAAATATTCGGTACATCAACAAGTGGTGAAGTTATAAGTAAATCTGCAAAAACAAATGCAGACGGTGTAGTTGAGTTTAATAATCTTCCAATCGGTAACTATATGCTTTCTGAGGTAGATCAGGCAGATAGATATATTCTATTTATTGATACTGACTTTGATATTAACTGGAATGAAACTACAACAATTCTAGTTAATAATGAACTAAAGAAGGGCGAAATTAGAACAAAAGCAAAAGATAAGGCTACTGATTGTGGTTACGCTTATGTAAGCGAGAACACAACACTTATTGATACAGTTACTTATGAAGGTCTTGGAACAAATACAGAATACACTGTTGATGGCGTGTTGATGGATAAGTCAACAGGTGAGAAGTTACTTGTAAATGGCAACCCTGTTACAGCAAGCAAGACATTTACAACAACTTCAACTGGAAATGGTGAAGTAGATGTTGAGTTTAATTTCAACAGCACAGACCTTAGAGGAAAATCTATAGTTGTATTTGAGCAGTTGAACTACAAGGGCGTAGCTCTTGCAAGTCATAAGGATATAAACGATTTAGGTCAAACAGTAACCTTTAAGAATCCTAAAATTGGCACAACAGCAAAAGATGCGTTTACCGATGGACACGAAGCTTTTGTAAGTGAGACTACAAAGATAATTGATACAGTTGAATACACAGGATTAATTATTGGCAAAGAATACACCGTTGAAGGAACATTAATGAATAAATCAACAGGTGAACCTTTAACTATTGGCGACACACCAATAATCGCCACAAAGACCTTTGTGGCCGAAAGTGAAGATGGAACTGTTGATATGGAGTTCGTTTTTGATAGCACAGCCCTAAAGGGAAAATCAGTAGTAGTATTTGAGTCTGTTTCTTATAACGGTATCGAAGTTGCTACACACGCTGATATAAACGATTTAGGTCAAACTGTTACCTTCAAGGATATTAACCTAAAGACAACAGCAACAGATACAGTAACAGGAAGTCATAACGGATATGTTTCAGAAATAACATCCATTGTGGACCGTGTTGAGTACACAGGATTAATAATCGGCAAGGAATACACTGTTTCAGGCGTTCTAATGAACAAATCGACAGGAGAGCCATTACTGGTCGAGGGTAATGAAATAATCTCTTCTAGCTCGTTTATAGCCGAAACAGAGGACGGTTATATTGACATCACATTTACCTTTGATAGTACAGCATTAAGAGGTGAATCAGTGGTAGCGTTTGAAACACTGACATACGAAGGTGTTGATGTAGCTATTCACGCTGACATCAATGATGATGGTCAGACCGTAACCTTTGAAGAACCAAAGCTAAGCACAACAGCAACAGACAAGAACACAGAAGCTCATTATGCGTATGTTAGCAAAACAACAACTATTATAGATGTTGTTGAGTATAGCAATCTAATCGTAGGTAAGGAATACACCTTAAAGGGTGTTTTGATGGACAGAGCAACTGGTACAGAGCTTGAGGTTAATGGTGCAAAAGTAACTTCAGAGAAAACATTTGTAGCAGAAACTGCGAATGGAACAATAGAAATGGAGTTTACTCTTGACTCTTCAGCGTTGAAAGGTAAATCAGTTGTTGTATTTGAAAGTTTGTATTTCGGAGAACTTGAAGTAGCAACACACGCTGATATTACTGATGAAGGTCAGACAGTTATTTTCCTTGATCCGAAAGCAAGAACAACAGCCAAAGATTTACTCACAGGTGATAATTACACCTATATATCAGAAACAACAACTATCGTTGATACAGTAACTTATGAGAAGCTTCTTATCGGTAAAGAATACACTGTTAAGGGTATTTTAATGGATAAGGCAACAAATGAACCATTGTTAGTTGATGGTGCAGAGGTAACAGCAACCAAGACTTTTATTCCTGAGACAGAGAATGGTTCTGTAGATATTATCTTTGAACTTAATTCAACTTCGTTAAAGGGTAAGTCAGTAGTAGTATTCGAGCATATCTACTATAACGACCTTGAGGTTGCTTCTCACGCTGATATAAATGATTTAGGTCAAACTGTAACCTTTAAGGATGTTAAGCTAAAAACAACAGCGAAAGATAAAGCAACAGGAGCTAACGAAAGCTTTACATCAACAACTACAACAATTATTGATACTGTTGAGTACAAGGGATTAATTCTGGGTAAAGAATATACCGTAAAAGGTGTATTGATGAATAAATCCACTGGTGAAGCATTATTAGTATCTGGCAATGAAGTAAGAGCAGAAAAGACATTTGTTGCTGAAACTACTGATGGTTTCATAGATATTGAGTTTACATTTGATAGCTCTGCTTTGAAAGGAAAGTCGGTTGTTGTATTTGAAAATCTATATTTTGAAAACCTTGAGGTTGCTACACATTCAGATATAGAGGATGAAGCTCAAACAGTGACATTCAAGGATGTTGAGTTAAATACAACAGCTAAAGATAAAGCTACTGGTGAAAAGCTAATTAAATCAGAAGGTACAGTAACAATAGTTGACACAGTTGAATATAAGAATTTGATTGTTGGAAAAGAGTATGTTGTTGACGGCATTTTGATGGATAAAGCAACTGGAAAACCTCTTCTAGTGAACAATAAGGAAATAACAGCGACAAAGAAATTTGTTGCTGATAAAGCAAATGGTTCAGTAGATATGGAGTTCAGCTTAGATGCTTCAGCACTTGCTGGAAAAGCAGTTGTAGTATTTGAAACCCTATATTACAACGGCTTAGAAATCGCAACACATACCGACATCAATGACAAAGGACAAACTGTTGAATTTAAGACAACAGGTACAGGTATATTTACTGGTGGAGATACTCCATCTACGGATACAAGTACAAGCACAGGAAAGGTTCAAACAGGAGATGTTTCAACCATTACAACCTTTGTTATTTTCTCTATGATGATGGCTGCTACATATATGATTGTTGTAGCCAGAAGAAAAAGTGATCTAGTAATTGAATACTTACTAAGATACTGAGGAAGTATTCAACGCAGGGGGTAATAGGCTTGCTTCCTGCGTTGAAAGAGATAGGAGTAGGAATAATTTACGAATATTCGTGAATTATTCGTGTTCCTATAAGAACACAAATAAAAAATATGGAGAGATTAAATGAATGGAAAAATAGTATCACTTCTAGTTTCATTAACTGTGATAGTCGGAAGTGTATTGACTGTAAAGGGATATGAGATGTATATGTTTGAATATTCCATAGATGGAGATGTTCTCAATGTAACAGTTCATACTGAGTCAAACAAAATTTTTGAAGAAAAGATTACATACGAAGGTAATGAATATGTGCTTATTAAAGATAGCGTGAAATACGAAACGATAACCGAAGAAAGCACACAATCAGAAGAAACCATAGAAAGAGTAGAAGCTGAAAATCTACTTAGCAAAGATGATTACAAACTAGAAAATGCTCCTGAAGAGTACAAAGTGCAGATAGGTGAAAAAGATTATATAGCGAGAAGAGACAGCATTAAGTACGAGGAAGTATTAAATACAGGAAGACGAGTAAGTGCGAATGAGAATGTAACATATAGGGGCGTGGATCAAGAGCCAGAAGTAGCAGACACTTGCCAGACATCAGTTTTTGATGATGTAACAGGACAAGTAGTTCAAGCTAGTATTCCGTTAATAGTGCTTAACAAGACAGATGATTATTGGAAAGATATAACAGATCCATTTGTTTTTACAGCATCAAACTATGATGCTGATGAATTGCTAATGGTTGTGAATGGAAAAGAAATTGTAATTAACAAAAATGGTAGTCCGATTTCTTCTGAGTATTTTAATGATATGTTGATTGAAAGAGGTATGTCACCAGATAAGTATAGACTGTCCTCATTAGAATGGGATGGAGAAGCTTATGAAGAAAATGGAGTGATGTACCGAAAAGCAACTGGAGTATGTCAGCATAAGGTGGCTGACTATAATGCTGCGTACAGTGGTCCAGTGGATTTACCAGCATATACACAGTATAACGCTGTGGTTACATATAAGTACAAGCCAGAGTCAAAAGAGGTAATAAAAAATATAGCAAAGTATGAATTAATCGTTCCAACAGAAGAACTCACAGAAACACCTACAGAAGCTCCTACGGAAGAAAACAACAATATATCTAAAGTAACCGTTATAGGTATTGCTGTAGTGATATTAGCTGTTAGTGTGGTTCTTATTCTATATTTTGCTCAAAGAAATAAAGTGAAAAATTAATTATGGTAAAAAGACGAGTGTGTAAGCACAAATCTTTTACATAAAGAAATAAGGAAAGGGGAGAAATGAAATGGGTATGATAACAAGAATGGCGAATTTAGTTCCGATGGACACAACAGTAGGAACAGGTTTAGAAGGAATAGCATCAAAAATAGAATCGTTTCTTAGCACTGCTGGCACTTATGTGTATATAGTGGCTGCTGTGTGTATCTTCTTTGCAGGTCTTGCATTGATGGTATCAAATCAACAGACAAGAGCAAACATCAAAGGTACAATGATTGCGATTATTGTTGGTGCTTTAATTGCGATTTCAGCGACTGCAATAGCTACCGAATTGTGTACTATGCTTGGTGGTGGAATGTAGTTTTTAGGGTGTTTAACAGAGGTCTGGAAAATCTCTTTCCAGACCTCAAAATCTAATAGGAGAATTATTATTGATTAAAAATGAAAGAGGGTGTGTTTGTGTGTCGTATATGTTTTGGATTATAGAATACACCGATTATTACTATTTATTTGGTGTGTCCGATTTATTAAGAAATATATTGTTTTATTTAGCTTATGTATTAAAACTGCTTGTAGACGCAGTGGAAACACTATATAAGCTTAGTTATAGAATGTATGAATTTATAGCTTCTCCTGAGGCAATAGCTATTATTACTGAATATAAAGTATTTATTGTAACAGGACTTGCGATAGCAATGTTAGTGCTAGGCTTTAACATAATGATACAGAATAGCGAAATAGTTAGTAAGGGTATTCACAAGACTGTACTGCAAAATATGCTTTTATTAGTAGTGGTATTAGTATTGATTCCAATAGCCTTAATAGGAGAAAGTCCTATGACTGGATTAACAGGAACAATAGGAGGTTCAACCTTTGCAGATTATTTTGAAGGTGCAGACCCAGCTATATATACATCTACGGCAGGCTCTTCATCAACAGCAGGAACAACTGTCAGTCAAACTGATAAATGTGCAGCAGATGCGTTGGTAGATATTGATTATTTGTTGTTTTCTCAAGGGTGGGTTAATTCCTCTCCCGGTTCGATTTGTGCAGAAAGTGATTTTAATGCAATCAAGAACAGATTTGTTGCTAATAGCAATGAAAATGGAGCGTTTCAATATATCAAGAGTAATATTAATAAAAGAATTTCGGCTGCTAAAATAGGACGCATAAAGGATGGAGATACATATAACGGTGGTCCTCTGGGTTTGTCAAGAAAAGTGTGTAAGTTTATTTATGAAAG
>JAXJUF010000042.1:0-64239 GCA_036309185.1 Acutalibacteraceae bacterium | reverse complement strand
TTTCAGAACGTTCTGACCATCTAACTCTAATACCTTTTTAGAGGATACAGAAGAAAAACAGGAGTTAGATATAAAGAAATCTTAGCCGATGCAGGCTACGAAAGTGAAGAAAACTTTGTGTATTTAACTGATCAATTTCATTTTACAATTTACCGTTATAAAATAATTTAAATAACTGTCAAAATACCTACAGATTTTAGGAACAATAAAATAAGCATAGCAGGAGCAATGAATTTAATCATTACAATATAAAGTAGCTTTCTGCCCATTTTCTTTCCGGTTTTTTCAACCTCATCAATAACTGTTTTTGGCTTAGCAATCCAGCCGATAAGTATACAGGTACCTATAGCTACAATAGGCATAAAGATATTATTACTTATGTAGTCCATAATATCAAGGATTTGTGCTGTGCTACCATTAGGTAAAGTTGCCTCAAAGTAGAATAGGTTATATCCTAGGCAAACAACAATTCCGGCAACTAATGCAATACTTGTTTCAATAATTACAGCTTTTTTTCTTGACCATTTAAACTGATCCATTAAGCTTGAGATAATAGCCTCCATTACAGAAACCGAGCTTGTTAGTGCTGCAAAAAGTACCATTGCAAAGAATAAGCAACCAACAATATTACCTAACCAACCCATTTGAGCAAAAACATTTGGTAAAGAAACGAACATCAAGCCAGGGCCAGACGCCTGTAAGCCCTCTGAACCCGAGAATGTAAATACAGCAGGGATAATCATAACACCTGCAAGAAATGCAACTACAGTATCAAAAATTTCAATTTGATTGATTGATTTGCCAAGGTCAGAGTCATCTGGAACATATGAGCCATAAGCAATCATAATACCCATAGCAACGCTCAAGCTAAAGAAAAGCTGTCCCATTGCATCAAGCAAAGTAGTGAAGAAGCTCTTTACAGTTATATTAGATAAATCAGGCACAAGGTAAACCTTTAAGCCCTGTAAGCCTGTTCTTGTTACACCATTTGCATCTGTATGACTAAGTGTAAGTGAGAATACAGCAATAATAACAACAAGTAAAATTAATATAGGCATTAAAATTTTCGAAAAACTTTCAATACCCTTGTTAACACCTCTAAAAATAACAAATGCTGTTGCAAGCAGGAATATAACAAGTAGTACAATAGGCTCTACACTACTTGTTATAAATGAGGTAAAGTACCCCTCCTGTGCAGTAGTTGAACCGTTACCAGTTAAATACATAATGAAATATTTAATTACCCAGCCACCTATAGCACAGTAATAAGGTAAAATAATTACAGGCACAAGGCAGGCTATAACACCAAGCCACTTCCATTTCTTTTTGATTTTTCCGTAGGCTGTAAGTGGACTTTGCTTTGTTTTTCTACCTATTGCAATTTCGCTGGTAAGCAATGCAAAACCAAAGGTAAGTGCAAGTATTATATACATCGCAAGAAATAATCCACCACCGTCCTTTGCTGCTAGGTATGGAAATCTCCAGATGTTTCCCAAGCCAACGGCACTTCCTGCAGCTGCAAGAACAAAGCCAATAGACCCTTTAAAGGAATTTCGTTTTGTTTCTTTCTCCATAAATTAAGTTTCCCCTTTTTTAATTTTTTGTTTTGGTTAATCTAAACAAACTTATTCAAATCATACCACGAAATTTAATTTTAAGCAACATATAAACCAGAATTTTTAAATAAGTTTAACGACATAATTTATAATTTTTATAAAAAATAATCAAATAGCAAAATATGAATTAATCCTCCACATTGATGAAACAATAATAATAAACGAAAAGTAAATGGAGGATTTTTATGAGTAAGAGATTTAATTGGTTTATTTGGCTAGCTTTTTTATTTTTTATTGTAGCGTCAATACTAACAACACTATTCAGCTGTGATAATGATGATAATATATCTAACACAGCTCCAACAGAAATCCAACAGGCTACAGACTATCAAACATATATAGTAAGAGAATATGACGGTATGGTAGCAGTTTTTTATAATGGACAAGACAAGCCTGTTAAGGTAACAGACAGATATATTTCAGCTTTGCCACAGCAGGATATTAACGATTTAAAACAGGGAATACTGGTGGATAACGAGGAAAATTTAAGGAAATTATTGGAAGATTTATGTAGTTGATTTTTAGGTTGCACATTTTAACAAATTATACGTTCATTTTATGTAATAATTATACAATAGTTAGATTGTATTTCTGCTTTAAGAATATTTATTGACAAAACCTGTTAAAGGTAATAAAATTAGTTAAGTAATCAAAATAATTATTATGAGTTAGTGTTTGTTTATACTTGGAGAATTTTGATTATACTATAAAATAACCGGGGGAAGTATGGAAGATTTTTTTGTTAAGAAATTTAATGATACTTTGTCTAATAGCTATGTTTTACTTAATAGGTTTGAGCAGAATATGTTTAACAGCTCTAAACGTTTTAATTTGTCAGTTAGTGAGCTTTCTATGCTAGAGGTTATAAACAAAAGTCCCGTAACAGGTAAAATGGTAGGAGATATAGCCAATGAGCTTATGATTACCCCGTCATCTGTTACAATAGCTGTAAACAGACTTGAAAAAAAGGGATATGTAGCTCGCCATAAAAGTGAAACTGATGGCAGACAGGTATATGTTAATTTAACTGAAAGAGGCAGACATGCAGACAGAATACATAAGCGTTTCAGAAAAAATATGGCTAAGGATATTTTATGCGATATGAAAGAAACCGAAAAATGTACTCTTATTAAATGTATGGAAAGAATGAATAATTTCCTTAAAAGCAAAATTAACATTAATTCAAACAAAGAAGCATTAAAAAAATCTGCGTAATTGAAAGGAAAAAAATTATGAGCTTTAGTGTTCTTGGTACCGGAAAGGCTGTACCTAAGTATGTATTAACTAACGACGAACTTTCTACTATTGTAGAAACAAACGACGAGTGGATTTCAACTAGAACAGGTATAAAAAGAAGACATATAATGAAAGATGAAACTATGACAGAGCTTTGCGTTAAAGCTGCTAAAGAAGCTCTTGAAAATGCAGGTGTTACTGCACAGGAGCTTGATCTTATTATATGTGCTACATTGAGAGGTGAGTTTATAACTCCTTCACAGGCTTGTGTAATTCAAAAAGAGCTTGGTGCAAAATGCCCTGCCTTTGATATAAACGCTGCTTGTTCTGGCTTTATTTATGCATTAGATGTTGCTGACGGCTTTTTTGCAAGAGGCAGAGTAAAAAAAGCTTTAGTAATTGCCTTTGATAATCTATCTAATATAGTAGATTGGACAGACCGTGCAACCTGTGTGCTATTTGGTGACGGTGGTGGTGCCGTTGTGCTTGGCGAGGGTGACGGACTTAAATATATCGAAGTTGGTGCTAAGGGTAACACAGAGGTTTTAAAATGTCCACACGGTGAGAACACTTCTCCTTTCTATAAAGATAAGGGTGATCATCCTTATTTATATATGAATGGTCCTGAGGTTTACAAATTTGCTGTAACATCAATGGTAAGAGGTACAAAAAGAGCTATTAAGGCTGCAGGTTTAACAGAGGCTGATATTGACTGGGTTATCCCACATCAGGCTAATATAAGAATTATTGATGCAGCAGCTGATAAGCTGGATATTCCATCAGAGAAGTTTATTCGTACAATTTCAGAATACGGTAATACATCAGGTGGTGGTTGTGCTATTGCATTCAGTGAATGTGTAGAAAAGGGTATGTTTAAAAAGGGTGATAACATTGTATTCTGTGCTTTTGGAGCAGGTCTTACAACAGCAAGCTGTGTAATCACTTGGGATAAGGATTAATTTTTTAAATAAACATAGTAAATTTTACGTTGCAATATAAATCAGAATGAAAGGAATGTACATAGATTATGATAAGTACTCCAATAAACGAGTTATTGAATATTAAGTACCCTATTTTTCAGGGTGGTATGGCTTGGGTAGCAGACGCTTCTCTTGCAGCAGGCGTAAGTAATGCAGGTGGTCTTGGTATTATTGCCGCTATGAACTCAAACGGCGAACAGCTAAGAGCAGAAATTAAAAAGTGCAAAGAGCTTACAGACAAGCCTTTTGGTGTAAACATTATGCTTATGAGTCCATTTGTTGAGGAAACAGCAAAGGTTGTTGCAGAAGAAAATATCCCTGTTGTTACAACAGGTGCTGGTAACCCTGCAAGATTTATGGAAATGTGGCTTGAAGCAGGTATTAAGGTAATTCCAGTAACACCATCAGTTACACTTGCAAAAATGGCTCAGAGAAATGGTGCTTTTGCAGTTATTGCAGAGGGTGGCGAATCAGGTGGTCATGTTGGTGATATTACAACTATGGCTTTAGTTCCTCAAATTTGTGATGCTGTTGATATCCCTGTAATTGCAGCAGGTGGTATTGCAGACGGTAGAGGAGTAGCTGCTTCATTTATGCTTGGTGCACAGGGCGTACAGCTTGGTACACGTTTCCTAGTTGCTGATGAATGTACAATCAGCGATGAGTACAAAAAGAAGGTACTTAAAGCTAAGGATATAGATACTGTTGTAACAGGTAAAAGATTAGGACATCCTGTTCGTTCTATTAAAAATGCTTTCACAAGAGAGTATACAAAGTGCGAGTATAACAGCAGTGAGGTTTCTGACGAAGAGCTTGAGAAAATGGCTATTGGTAAGCTTAGAATAGCTGCAAGAGAGGGCGACGTTTCTAACGGTTGTGTTCTTGCAGGACAAATTGCAGGTATGGTTAAAAAGGCACAGCCTTGTAAAGAAATTATCGAAGAGATATTCACAGAGGCAGAGCAAGTATTAGGTGGTGCAAATAAATGGGTAAAATAGCATTTGTTTTTTCTGGGCAAGGTGCTCAGTATACAGGTATGGGTAAAGAGCTTTATGATTGCTCACCAGCAGCTAAGGCTGTTTATGATATGGCTGACAGCATTCGTGAGGGTACTTCAACACAGTGCTTTGAAGCAGAGCAGGATATTCTTAATCGTACAGTAAATACACAGCCTTGCGTTTTTACAGCAGATCTTGCAGCTGCAGCAGCTGTTGTTGAAAAGGGAATTAAGCCTGACTATGTAGCAGGATTTTCACTTGGTGAAATAGCAGCTCTTGGATTTAGTGGTATTTTAAGCTACGAAGACGCATTTAAGCTTGTTTGCAAGCGTGGCGAGCTTATGGATAAGGCTGCACAGGAAAGTAAGGGTGCAATGGTAGCTGTTATGAAGCTTTCAGCTGAAAAGGTAGAGGAAATTGCAGGAAAGTTTGATAGTACATTCCCTGTAAATTACAATAGCCCTCAGCAGACAGTTGTTGCTACTACAGAAGAAAACGCAGAGGCTCTTATGGAAGCTGTAAAGGAAGAAAAGGGTAGAGCTAAAAAGCTTGCAGTAAGTGGTGCTTTCCACTCTCCTTTTATGAGCAGTGCTGCAAAGGGCTTAGGTGAATATCTACAGGATAAAGAGCTTAATACACCTAATGTACCAATCTACAGTAATTTTACAGCACAGCCATATGCTGATGACTACAAGGCACTTATAACTGCACAGGTAGAAAGTCCTGTACAGTGGAATAAAACTATAGAAAACCTTGTTGAACAGGGTGTAGATACATTTATAGAAGTAGGGGTTGGTAAAACCCTTGCAGGGTTAATAAAGAAGATTAACAAAGATGTTACAGTTTATAATGTAGAGAATAAAGCTACATTAGAAGCGTTGAATCTATGATTGGATTGTGTGGAGGATTAAGAAAAATGAGTTTTCAGAATAAAACAGCCGTTATTACAGGTGCATCAAGAGGTATTGGACTTGCAGTTGCAAAGAAGCTTGCATCACAGGGTGCAAATATTGCAATTCTTTGTGTAAGCCCAAAAAGTGGTGAAAACGCTAAGAAAGAAATAGAGGCACTTGGTGTAAAGGTTGGTCTTTACTGTTGTGATGTTTCAAACTTCGAGGAATCTAAGAATGTAGTAAATAAGATTATCGAGGAGTTTGGTGGTATCGACATTCTTGTAAATAACGCTGGTATCGTAAAAGATAAGCTAGTTCTAAAGATGGATGAGTCTGACTTTGATGATGTTATAGATGTTAATCTAAAGGGTGCTTTCAATATGATAAAGCATACATATTCTCACTTTATGAAGAAGAGAGCAGGTAGAATTGTAAACGTAACATCAGTTGTAGGTCTTAATGGTAACGCTGGTCAGGCTAATTACTCTGCATCAAAGGCTGGTGTAATCGGTCTTACAAAATCAGTTGCTAAAGAGCTTGCAGTAAGAGGCGTAACAGTTAACGCTGTTGCTCCTGGTTATATCGTTACAGATATGACAAACGCATTAAGCGACAAGGTAAAGGAAGCTGTAGAGGCTTCAATTCCAATGAGAAAATATGGAGCACCTGAGGATATTGCAAACGCAATTTCATTCCTATGCTCTGATGAGGCTTCTTACATAACAGGTGAAGTTCTAAGAGTAGATGGTGGTATGGCTATGTAATCCTTTTAGGGATTAATCTTAATTATTAATAATTATTTGTTGAAAGGAGAATTCCTAAAGTGAGAAGAGTTGTAGTTACAGGTGTTGGTTGTATAACACCACTTGGTAATGATGTAGAAACAACATGGAATAATATGATTAACGGTGTATGTGGTATTGATTACATAAAGTCTTTTGATGCTACAGATTCAAAGGTTAAAATAGCAGGTGAGGTTAAGGATTTTGACCCACTTAAATATATAGAGAAAAAAGAAGTAAGAAAAACAGATCTATTTGTTCAGTACGCTATTGCAGCTGCACAAGAGGCTGTAGAGGATAGTGGCATTTTAGGTAATGTTGCAGAGGAGCGTTTTGGTGTATATGTAGGCTCTGGTATAGGTGGTATGAAAACCTTCTATGATAACAGCGTTGCATTCTACACAGGTGGCTCAAGAAAGGTATCACCTCACTTTATCCCAATGATGATTTCAAATATAGCAGCAGGACAGGTTGCTATTAAATTTAAGGCTAAGGGTGTATGTGTGCCAATGGTTACAGCTTGTTCAACAGGTACACACGAGCTTGGCGAAGCATACCGTGCTATTAAATATGGCTTGGCTGATGCTATTATCGCAGGTGGTAGCGAGGCTGCTGTAACACCTCTAACAGTTGCAGGCTTTGCTAATTGTAAGGCACTTACTCTTAATGAGGATCCTAAATGTGCTTCAACACCATTTGACAAGAGAAGAAGTGGCTTTGTACTTGGCGAGGGTGCAGGTATGCTTATTCTTGAGGAATATGAGCATGCTAAGGCAAGAGGTGCTAAGATTTATGCTGAGTTTGTAGGCTATGGTAATACCTGCGATGCTCACCATGTAACAGCACCAGATCCAGATGCTATTGGTAGCTCAAGAGCTTTTGAGCTTGCTTTTGAAGAGGCTGGATTAACAGCAGATGATAAGCTATATATTAATGCTCATGGTACAAGTACACCACTTAATGACTCAGGCGAAACAAAGGCTATTAAAATGGCTCTTGGCGAGAAAGCTTATGAAGCATTGATAAGCTCAACAAAATCTATGACAGGTCATATGCTAGGTGCAACAGGTGCTGTAGAGGCTATTGCAGCTGTACTTGCACTTAAGAATGGTGTAGTACCACCTACAATTAACCTAGACGAGCCAGACGAGGCTTGTGACCTTAACTATGTACCAAATAAAGCTGTAGAAACTCAGCTAGACGTTGTTGCTTCATCAACACTTGGCTTTGGTGGTCACAATGCTGTTGTTGCATTTAGAAAAGCAGAATAATTTAACTACATATAAATTTCAATAATAAAGGAAGAGAAAGTATTTATGTATAGTATTGATGAAATTAAGGAGCTTATTGCTACTCTTGACAACTCAACTCTTACAAATTTAGATATTGTTACAGAAAATGGCGAAAAGCTAAGCCTTAAGAAAAAGGTAGTAGAAGTTAAAGAATCAGCTACTGTAGCATCTTATATGCCAGTGCCAGCAATGCCTGCTCAGGCACCAGTAGTAGAACAGCCTGCTGAAAAGCCTGTTGAAGCTACAAAAACACAGGGTAAAACAATAGATTGTCCTATGGTAGGTGTTTTCTATACATCTCCATCACCAGAGGCTGACCCATATGTAAAGGTTGGTTCAAAGGTAAATAAGGGTGATGTTGTGTGCATTATCGAGGCTATGAAGCTTATGAATGAGGTTACAGCTACTGAAAGTGGTACAATTGAGGAAATTCTTGTAGAAAATGGTGACCTTGTAGAATTTGGTCAGCCATTATTTGTAATCTCTTAATTGGAGGATTTATCTAATGAATCAGGAAGAAATAAAAAAGATTATCCCACATCGTGATAATATGCTTCTAGTTGAAGAAGTAGAGAAGATTGATGATGTTACTTCAAAGGGTAAATATACAGTAAAGGGAGATGAGTTCTTCTTAAAGGGCCATTTCCCAGGAAATCCTGTTGTACCTGGTGTTATTCTGTGCGAAATGATGGCTCAGGCAGGCTGTGTTGTTATTGCAAACGGTGATGTGCCAACTACACCATATTTCTCAAAGATGGATAATGTAAAGTTTAAGGAAAAGGTATTGCCAGGTGATACACTTGAAACAATTTGTACTTTAACAAAGAAAAAAGGTGTATTTCATTTTATAACAGCAAAAGGATATGTTAAGGATAAGCTATGTGTACAGGCAGACTTTACAGTAGCAGTTGTTCCTAACGAGCAGTAACTAATATTAAAAATATATTAAGTTGGGAGTGTACAGTTTGTTTTCAAAGATTTTGATTGCAAATCGTGGTGAAATTGCGGTAAGAATCATCAGAGCCTGTCGTGAAATGGGTATTTCTACCGTTGCTATATACTCAGAAGCAGATAAAAACGCTATGCATGTTCAACTTGCTGATGAAAGCTATTGTTTGGGTGGACCACAGGTGGCAGACAGCTATCTTAATATGGCTGCTATTATTACAGTTGCCGTTACTACAGGAGCTCAGGCTATTCATCCTGGTTATGGTTTGCTTTCTGAAAACGCAAAATTTGTTGATTTGTGCGAAAAATGTAATATTCAATTTATCGGTCCAAGTGCTGAAATGATTTCTTTACTTGGAGATAAGGATATGGCTAGAAAAACAATGCGTGAGGCAGGTGTTCCTGTAACACCTGGCTGTGATATTGTTGAAAATCTTGCACAGGCAAGAGAAGAGGCTGAGAAAATCGGTTTTCCATTACTTATCAAAGCTCGTTCAGGTGGTGGTGGCAGAGGTATTCGTTTAGTAAATTCAATAGATGAATTTGATAATGCCTTTAATGCTGCTTCATCAGAGGCTGAGTCAGCATTCGGTGATGGTGCTGTATATATGGAAAAATTCCTAAAGCCTGTAAAGCATATTGAAATGCAGCTTCTTGCAGATAAATATGGTAATGTTATATGCTTTGGCGAACGTGAATGTTCTGTTCAGAGAAAAAATCAGAAGTTAATTGAAGAAAGTCCATCGTCTGCAATTACTCCCGAAATTCGTAGAGAGATGATGGAAGCAGCAAAAAAGGCAGCATTAGCAGTAAACTATGTAAATGCTGGTACAGTTGAATTTTTGCTTGATAAAGACAATAATTTCTATTTTATGGAAATGAATACCCGTCTACAGGTTGAGCATCCTGTTACAGAAATGGTTACAGGTCACGATCTTGTTCAGTGGCAGATAAGAATTGCTGCCGGAGCTATGCTCACAGTTACACAGGATAACGTATTTATTCACGGTCACGCTATAGAGTGCCGTATTAATGCAGAAAATCCAGACGAAAACTTCAGACCTTCTTGTGGAACAATTACAGGTATGCATGTTCCTGGTGGTCCATCTGTTCGTTTTGATACTGCAATTTATCAGGATTATTCAATTCCACCATATTATGATTCAATGATAGGTAAGCTTATAGTTCAGGCTAGAACAAGAGATTACGCTATCAGAAAAATGAAAATGGCTCTTAGCGAGCTTAATATTCACGGTGTAGACCATAATAGAGATTTACAAATTGATATTTTATCAGATAAAGAATTTGTAGATGGTACATATACCACCGATTTTATGGAAAGACGTGAAAAAAGAAAAAAAGGTTTACTTTAAAACTTAACGACTGTAGGTATATTTTTATACCTACAGTCTAATAAATACGAATATTACAGTTAATATAACTGATTTTATATAATACTAAATGCTTGTAATAGCAAGCTATAAAAATACTAAATTAGATTGGATGTTGCATATGTTTAACGGCGATTTTTTTACTTTTTTAAAGCCTAAGAATGAACTGGAAAAAATTCCATCTGATAAAAATTCAGAGCAAATACGCCCATATGTACCTGATACATTGTGGGTAAAATGTCCAGAATGTAAAAGAATGGTGTTGGCTACAGACCTTGATGATAATAACAGAGTTTGTACATTCTGTAGTCATCATTTTAGAATAACAGCAAGAAAGAGAATAGAAATAATTGCAGATGCAGGTTCGTTTACAGAAATGGACAGTGACCTTACTTCTAAAAATATAATTGGATTCCCTGATTATAACCGTAAATTAGCTACAGCTAAAAACAGAAGTGGCGAGAACGAGTCAGTTATTACAGGTGCTTGTACAATTAACGGATATAAGGTAGTTCTTTTTGTTATGGATCCAAGCTTTATGATGGGTTCAATGGGTACAGTAACAGGCGAGAAGATTACAAGAGCCTTTGAATACGCTACAGAAAATGAAATGCCAGTGGTTGCATTTACTCTTTCAGGTGGTGCAAGAATGCAAGAGGGTATACTTTCTCTTATGCAAATGGCAAAGACTAGTGGTGCTGTAAAAAAACACAGCGATGCAGGACTGCTATATATTACAGTTCTTACAGACCCTACAACAGGTGGAGTTACAGCCAGCTTTGCTATGGAGGGTGATATTATCCTTTCTGAGCCTGGTGCATTAGTAGCATTTGCAGGTCCTAGAGTAATAGAACAGACTATAAGACAAAAGCTACCTAAAAACTTCCAAACAGCTGAATTTCTACAGGATAAGGGCTTTGTAGATGCTGTAGTTGACAGACGTAAAATGAAAGCAACACTTTCACATTTATTAGGGTTGCATAATATTGAAAAAACAGAGCTAAATGAAACAAGTAAGGAGGTTGACAATAATGAGAGCATTTGATAGAGTAACTGCTGCAAGGTCAGCCAATAGACTTACAGCCTCTGATTTTATATATGCTTTGTTTGGTGACAGCTTCTTCGAGCTACACGGTGACAGACGTTTTGCTGATGATAAGGCTATTAAGGCAGGTATAGCTACACTTAATGGTATGCCTATAACTGTAATAGGCTTAGATAAGGGTAAAAACACAAAAGAAAGAGTAGAAAAGAATTTTGGTTCTGCTCACCCTGAAGGATATAGAAAAGCATTAAGATTAATGAAGCAGGCTGAAAAATTTAAACGTCCTGTACTTTGCTTTGTTGATACCAGTGGTGCATTTTGTGGTATAGGTGCTGAAGAGCGTGGACAGGGTCAGGCTATTGCAGAAAACCTTATGGAAATGATGACACTTAAAACACCGATTCTTTCTATATTGATAGGAGAGGGTGGAAGTGGTGGTGCGTTAGCACTTGCTGTAGCAAATGAAGTTTGGATGCTTGAAAATTCAGTTTACTCTGTAATTTCACCAGAGGGCTGTGCAAGTATCTTATGGAAAGACGCTGCAAAAACAGCCGATGCTGCTCAATGTCTAAGACTTACAGCGAACGATTTATTTACAATGGATGTTATCGAAAGAATTATAAGAGAGCCTAAGTCAACAGATAGCCCATTGTTTGATAGCTTACGAAATCTTATTTCAAATACCTTTGATAAATATCTACTTATGTCAACAGAAGAGCTTCTTGAAAATCGTTATAACCGTTTCAGAAAGTACGGTCAAACAACAAAAATTTTCAACTTTGACGATGACGAAAATGAAAAAACAGAATAAATTTATATTTACTTATTGTTATACAAAGTTTTTCTGCTATATTCAATTTTAATAGTTAGCAAGTGGTGGTTTATACTATCACTTGCTTTTTTATACTAATTCCTAATTAAAAGCTAGACAAATTTGGGTTTGTTGGTGTGAGCTGTCGCTCACGCTTACATTGCGTGCAAATAATTTTTAATAAAACTAAGTTTGTATTTTTAAGGGACACATATAATGTGTCGGTGTTGTACTTATTTTTAGTATAAGCTTAAAGATATCAACCTTTACAAACTATTAATTTATAATAAACTTTTTATTTTTATAATATGCTCAAGCCGCATAGGCTCTTACTTTCTTGCAAAAGAAAGTAAGCAAAGATTGTTGGGGAGAGGTTTCGATCCCTCTCCCCAAACCCCTCACTGAACGACCAAAAGGGGTCAAGCCCCCCTTATGGAATCCCCCAAACCTAGTCAAACCACATTTGCGTTTTAATTAGGATTGTTTTGATAACAAGTTTGTGCTGGTGGGTTTGTGCGTAACTTAACAAACCCAAATTTACTTTTATTATTCTTTAAAATAGAAATTAGTATAAAAAACACCTGCACATTTTGAAATATGCAGGTGTTTTTTGAAATTTAATTAGATATCAATATCCTCAAGGTCTTTATCATCAACTACACGCATAGGTTTTTTGTTGAATAAGTCATATAAAACAGGAACAATGAACAATGTCATTATTGTTGCATATAGTAAACCACCTATACAAACAATAGCTACAGGTTGCATCATCTCTGTACCTTCACCTATACCAAAAGCCATACCTAGCAAGCCTATTATAGTAGTTATTGCTGTCATCAAAATTGGTCTCATTCTTGTTTTACCTGCTTCAATAAGAGCTTCTTTCTTTTCCAAGCCCTCTATACGAAGCTGATTGATATAGTCAACAAGCACGATACCGTTATTAACAACTATACCACAAAGCATTACAAAGCCAATCAATGATACAACACTTATATCAAAGCCTGTTATAAATAATCCTAAGAAGCCTCCTGTAAACGCTAGTGGAATAGTAAACATTACTATAAATGGTGACTTCAAGCTTTGGAACTGTGCTACCATTATCAGATAAATAAATATTATACCCAATAACATCATTAAGCACAAATCATATACAGAGTCCATAGTACTTTCATTTTCACCTGTGAAATCAATTGTAACATCAGAAGAATGTTCATATTTATCAATGGCTGATTTTACTCTGTTAGAAACATCTGTAACTGTATATTCAGGAGAAATCTCACCTGTTACTGTTAGATATCTTCTCTGATTTTCTCTTGAAATAGATGTCATAGCATCAGCCTTAGTTATATTTGAAATTTCTCCTAAGCTTATAGACTTTTCGTTGCCTTCCATATCAGTATATGTAATTTCCTTATCAAGCAACTCTTCAGCTTTTATATCTGACTTTTTATTGTCAATTACAACAACATCAAATGATGAACCATCAGAGTTTGATAATGAGGTTGCTGTGCTTTCGCTTGTAATAAGTTTATTTACCTGCTGGAAAACCTGTGCAACTGTCAATGAATGCTTCATAGCCTTTTCTTTGTCAACTGTAATTCTTATCTCAGTTGTTACATCAGCTATACCATTGTCAGTTTTTTCTATACCAGCAACATTCTTTACAATGCTTTCAATCTCATTGGCAGTTTTTTGAAGCTTATCAAGGTCATCACAATAAATAGTAACACCAACGCCACTACCCATTAGCATTTCCATAGAGCCCATCATACCACCACTTACGCTTATTTCGGCATCGTATTTTTTATTCTCAATATCTTTTTCTAAATCCTTTACAATAGCATCGCTGTCCTTTGCGTATTCATCTTTAAGTACTAGGTATAGCATAGAGCTTCCGTTATCGGTGCTTCCCATACCCATTATATTGTTAGAGCTACCTACCATAGCACTAACAGTTTCGTATTTATCAGATTTGTTGACAAGCTCAAGAATATTTTCAGACATCTTTATAGTATCCTCAAGCTCACTACCCTTAGGCATTGTAATATTAACCTGAACCTCAGCACTACTTGCATTAGGCATAAAGCTAAAGCCTCTTGTTAAACCAAGTGCTGTACTACCTACAAGCATTAATATAGCTGTTACAACTGCTATTGCTCTGTGAGATAAAGTGAATTTTATAGCTTTATCATACACTTTTATTAGTACATCCATAAATTTATGCTTATGCTCTTTAGTGTTTTTAAATAATGATTTACCCATAGCTGGAACAAGAGTAAGTGCTACAACAAGACTGGCTATAAGTGAATATGCTATTGTAAGTGCTAGATCAGCAAATATCTGTCTTGTTAATCCCTCTACAAATACAATAGGTAAGAAAACACAGATTGTTGTAAGTGTAGATGCTGTAATAGCACCTGCTACCTGTCTTGCACCATTTACTGCAGCTTTAACAGCAGGAACACCTAAGCTTCTCAATCTGTATACATTTTCGATAACAACTACAGAGTTATCTACAAGCATACCTACACCTACAGCTAAGCCTGAAAGTGAAATAATATTCAATGTTACACCACTAAAGTACATAAGAACAATAGCAAATATAACTGAAATTGGAATAGAACAAGCTACTATAAATGTTGGTTTAATATCCTTTAGGAACAATAAAAGAACTATAATAGCAAATACAGCACCTACTAAAAGGTTTGAAAGTACGTTATTAACTACAAGGTCAATATATGTACCCTGATCCATAAGTACTGTATAATTAAATTTTGCATTTTCAGCCTTTATAGCTTCAAGCTCTTTTTCAATATTTTCACAAACTGTGGCAACAGCTGATTCTGAAGATTTTGTAAACGAGAGCATTAAACCGTTGTTACCATTAATTTTAGCATAAATTTCATCAGAGTTATCTGACTTTTCTACCTTTGCAACATCCTTTAGGTATATTGGATCTACATCATCAAGGTCAAGGTCGAATAAAAGAAGATTGCTAAGCTCCTCTAAATCAGTAAGCTTATCTCCTACACGCACTATATGTTGCTCTTTTCCTTCTGTTATATAGCCTGCTGGCATAGAAAAGTTCTGTGCAGTAAGAATACCTGATACCATTTCCATTGTGATGATTTTTGTAACATCAGACTTTTCCTGTGTGGTTTCTTGCTGATCGTTTACAGTATCAAGTGCTGTTTCAAGCTCTTTCTTAGTACTCTCAAGCTGTGTTTTAGTAGTTGTAAGGGTAGCCTCGTTTACTCTTAGCTCAACATATGCAGTGTTCATCTGATATTCAGCTTCCAGCTGTTGCTTTGAAAGCTCTGCTATAGCACTGTTAAGAGTAACCTCACCACTTTCAAGCTGTTTAAGAGTAGTGTTCAATTGCTCAATACCTGCATCAATCTGTGAAATACCCGATTGCATTTCATCTAAAGCAGTTTGCAAAGTATCCTCAGAAAATCCCTGCTCTGTAATATTTGCAACAATAGAATTGTATGAATCTTCAAGCTTTTGAAGCGATAAAGTTAATTCATCAATTTTAGCAGTTAAATCAATAGAGGTGATTCCCATTGCAGATAATGCTTCGTCTATTTTTTCTAATTTCTGATACGCATCTTTATACTCCTGTGATTCAGGGTCAAGAGTTTCAAGTAATGCATTAAGTTTATCAACAGTAGTTTTATATGCAGACATCTGAGTGATAGTAGCTGTTATATCCTGCATACTTGTTTTTAGGTTAAGAATTATTGTTTGAATACCTGCTAACTGTTGATATGTAGTTTGAATTTGTGCTCTTTGTGCAGTAAGAGAGCTTATGGTATCTATAATCTGAATTTTACCATTTAAAAGCTCTGCTTGCTTTTGGTTAAGAGTACCCTGAGCGTCAGCAAGCTGAGCATAAGCTGCTTTTCTTTGTGTTTCAAGCTCAGTCTTACCAGCATCTATCTGTTTTTGACCATCATTTACCTGATCCAATCCATCATTAAGCTGAGCAAGTGCATCATTTAGTTCAGCTTTACCTTCATCAAACTTGCTATTGATTGCTTTTTGAACCTTTTTATTAACCTTTTCAAGCTTTTTGTGGTCAAGAGTTACTTTTATACCTTCTTCTACAGAACCAACTGAAGTAATAGTTGCTACACCCTCAACACCCTCAAGCTGATTTAGAAGCTCATCGTTTAGGTATTTGGTTAGCTCTATGGTGTCCATACCCTCAACATCAACTGCAACAACAGAGGCTGGCAACATATCAGGGTTAATTTCCATAATTGTAGGAGTACCAACGGTATCATCCCATACACCCTCAAGCATATCTATTTTACCACTAACATCTACTACAGCACTATCCATATTTGTGCCGTCTTCAAACTCTACCATTACCATAGAGTAATTGTCACTAGAGCTTGAAGTTACTGTTTTTACACCATCAAGTACAGCTACAGACTGCTCAAGTGGCTTTGAAACAGTTGTTTCAACAAGCTCCGGACTTGCACCCGGATAGGTTGTAACTATTATCATATAAGGAAAATCCATATTTGGTAGTAGGTTTGGTGTCATTTTCATAAATGATACTACACCAAGTACTATTACCAAGATAACTGCAACCAATATGGTCAATGGTTTTTTTACACTGAATTTTGATAACATTATTTACCTCCTGCAACTATAGAATATTTGAAAAATCCCTAAAAAGAACCACTTCTTATAACGTTTAAATTATACTTAACAAAAATAGAAAAGTCAATTTATAACAAAAACAAACATACAACATTATCAACAAACAATAGTTGTTTTTTTGCACTAAATAAACAAAAAAATTAGTGTTTTTTATCACTCTATTAACTTGACCGTACAGACAAAAAGTAATATAATTACATATAAGTTAAAATTTTAACAAACTGTAAATTTTTAGTTACAGTTTTTATTAACAAAGAAAGAAGGGGAGACAAATGGAGCTTTTTAATTTAAATGCCGAATTGATAAGTGAGTATATGTTTATACTTAATATTGCTATTATACTTATATCAACAAAAATATTCGGATTGATTTTTAAAAAATTCCATATGCCACAGGTTGTTGGTGCATTATTAGCAGGACTGATTTTAGGACCTGCACTTTTAAATGTTTTACAAGAGGATGATTTTATAACCAAGGTTTCGTCCATTGGTGTTATTGTTCTTATGTTTGCAGCTGGTCTTGAAACGGATATAAAGGAATTTAAGAAAACAGGTAAGGCTTCTGCAATAATTGCAATTATGGGTGTTGTAGTACCTCTTGCAGGAGGATTTGCAATTACATACTTTATGATACCTCCATCAGAGGTTGGTGTTTCCCACTTTTTAAAAGGTATGTTTATAGGTGTAATATTAACAGCTACCTCGGTAAGTATTACTGTTGAAACACTTAAAGAAATGGGTAAAATGAATACTCGTGCCGGTAATGCTATTTTGGGTGCAGCTATAATAGATGATATTTTAGGAATTATAGCACTTACTATTATCTCAAGCTTTGCTGACTCTGATGTGAAGATTTGGGTAGTAATGATAAAAATACTAGGCTTCTTCGTATTTTCTATAGGTGTGGGATTTATTTGCTATAAGCTCTTCTCAATGTATATGGATAGATATAGAAAGGATTACAGAAGATTTGTTATACTTGCTTTCACATTCTGTCTACTTATGTCATGGATGTCTGAAATAGTTTTTGGTGTTGCAGATATTACTGGTGCATATATTGCAGGTCTTATACTTTCAAATACAAGTAAGCATAATTATCTTGAATCTCGTTTCAGTACTCTTTCTTATATGTTGCTTTCACCTATATTCTTTGCAAGCATAGGATTAAAGGTTGAGCTTCCTGAGATGTCTTCTCTGATAATTATATTTGCAATTCTACTTGCTGTTATTGCAATTCTTTCTAAAATGGTAGGCTGTGGAATTGGTGCTAAAATTTGTGGCTTTGACACAAAGGAATGTCTACAAATTGGTGCTGGAATGGTTTCAAGAGGTGAGGTTGCACTTATTGTTGCTGATAAGGGCTTATCATTAGGGCTTATGGATAAAGAATTATTTGCTCCTATTGTAATTGTAGTTGTAGCAACAACAATTATTGCACCTGTAATTCTAAAGTTTGTATTTGCTGATAAGAATAAATCAGATAAAGATGATTTCGATAAGGAAAATCTTGTTATAGAAGCACCTGATAGAATGGTAAAAGATATTGACCAAATAAAAAATGCTTAAATTTTAAGGGAACAGTTTTTGCTGTTCCTTTATTTTGCTTAAAAATCATTGATTTATAAACAAAATGTAAATAATTGGAGACAAAAATAATAATTTATTGATTTTTAATAATTCTTATGATAATATATTCCCAAAATAAATTTTGTAAAATTGTAATATCAATACCTATTTTAATGGTAGAATAGATTGTTGAATCTAGAACAAGAACAAGAACAAGAACAACATCAGTAAACTGCAGATTGTCTAAAATAAGCACGAAGTGCTGAGTAGATTTTGACAACAAAATATCTATCGTTAAATATGTATTAATATGAACTTTAAGTCTGTTAATTTGTTGGAGTATACTAATGATTAATCTAATTACAGAAAGGTGGTATTTATATGAATAAAAATAATTCTCAAGGGTTTAAAAATCCTTATTTACAGTCCGACGATGTTGGTAAAAGTAATAATAAGAGTGATTATAATGACAATTATTCAAATACAAATGCCGATGTAAAGAAAGACCAAACAACGCAAAAAAAGAATAATGGTTCACAGCAAACCAACGGACAGCAGACACAGTCTCAGCAACCGTTAAATAACAACCAAACTCCACCAAATGCACCACCGCCACCAAATAATTTTAACAGACCACCAAATGTACCACCTCCACCAAATAATTTTAACAGACCACCAAATGCACCACCGCCACCATATAACTTTAACGTACCGCCATATCCTCAACAACGACCTATGGCGAATATAAAAAAACGAGTTTATGATAAAGCCGACACAGTATTTGGTTGGTTAGCGATTGCAGTAGGATTTTTATTTATACTTACAATTGGTTCTTTATGGTTTGATTTTGGTATAGGTGCAACTATATTTTTTGAGGCAAGCTTGGTTGTATCATATTGCTATGCAATAAAAAGAAAACTAGAAATTGACATTTTTCATAATATCTCATTTTTCTTACTGATGATATTGTCGCTTAGCTTTTCTTTCTTCAGCAATCCGTTAGCACTAGGAGCGGACTTCGTGTTTATAGCTCTTGCACACGCTTACTGGTTATATTCAATCGGTGAAGAAAAAGAAGACAGCTTCCTTAATGAGATTATGACAAGTATATTTGTTTATCCATTTGAGAATTATGGTGCTTTATTTGGTGCTGTATTTAAAAAGTCTAAGAACAATCAAAAAAGTAATTTAAAATGGATTTTGCTTGGTTTATGTATAGCTGTTCCTTTAGTATGTGTAGTCTCATATTTACTTATTAAGAGTGATGATATGTTCAAGGCTATGTTCTCTGCTATATTTGATGATTTCTTGTCAAAGGTACTGAAATATCTATGGTATGCAGTAGTAGGTTTACCTGTAGCAATGGCTGTATTCAGCATTTGGTATACAAAATACACAGAGGATAAAAAAGAAGTATTGTCAAAAAATAATAATGCTTCGAGCTATAGCAAAAAAGAAAAGTTTATTGCAAATTCCAGAATAGCTCCTCCAGCGATGATGTATGCAATTTCAATACCTCTTTGCTGTGTATACTTCCTTTACTTGATTTCTCAGGTTTCTTACTTTATATCATTTATTGCAGATAATCTTTTACCAAAGGATTACACAATTGTTGATTATGCACGTAATGGATTTTTTGAGCTATGTGTAGTTGTAGCTATAAATATAGTATTAATACTTCTTCTTTTAATTCTTACAGAACGTCCTAACAATGTAATGCCAAAAGGTCTAAGAGTTATAACTATTCTTATGTCAGCCTTTACATTAATTTTTATAGGTACTGCATTATATAAAATGTTTATGTACATTAAAACCTACGGATTTACTCCTGCAAGAATTCATACTATATTGTTTATGAGCTTCTTACTTGTAATTTTCGTATTGATTATTGCAAATCAATTCTTCAAAAATATGAAATTCCCTGCAATAGTAATGGTTGTAGCAATTTTATTTATGCTTGGCTATAATATAATTGATGTTGACTCATTTGTTGCAAAACAGAATATTAAGCTGTATAAAGAAGATAAAATATCTTGGATGGGTATGGACTTAGTTTATGAGCTTGATTATTCAGCTTTGGGATATCTTGCAGAATTTGCAAGTGATGAAAACAATGGCTTATCCGAATCTGAAAACGATAGGCTTGATAGAGAGCTTAGAAACAGATATGAAGAACATAGGGGAGCGTATTCAATAGATGATCATAAGGATTTGTTCTCATTCAATTTTAATGAGTATAAATCACATAAGCTTCTAAAACACTATGGATACGATGAAGAATATATGTTTGATTACGAATATGATTACCCTTTAAACTAAATTAAGCTAATATTTTTAATCCCCCGAATTTTTCATTCGGGGGATTTTTTTGACTCTATTTTTCTTTACCCCAACATTTATTATAGAGCTGATTTTTTTCAAGCATAAAAATTAGCCCCTCCAAAAGCCATATACTTTTAGAGGGGCTATTAATAATATATTAATTTTTTATTTATTCTGCAACTTCCTCAGTAACAGGTACTTTTACTGATTCGGTAGCATCTGTAGTTGTTTCGGTTGGTATTTCGTATTGGCTGTAATCAATAGTTGGGTACTCATATGTACCTGAAATAGATGCTTCCTTAAATTCCTCATACTATTCCTTTGATGATTTTGTAAATTCATATGGAATACCACTCATATATAAGGTAAGCTTGTCACCGTCAATTTTAACTTCACTCTTTTCTTCTGTACCTGGTTTAATTTCTCCAGACATATCTGAGCTACCTGGTGACAATGTAATCAAATTTTCACCGTCAAAGTTATACATCTGAGAATATTTCTGACAGGTTCCTTGAAATGTTGCATATTCATTAGTAACGCCATCTTCTGTAAACTCTTTGTATATAATATTGCCTGGCATTTCAAATTTCCAGTAACCAATAATTTTATCATTTTTTGTAAATTCAGGTCCTGTAAGCTCGGATTTTTTAGCATTTGGTATCCACTTAAAGGTCATTGGCTGATCATCATAGCCTGGTATTGTCAAAGTAAGAGTTTTACCCTGAATAAAGTTACCTGAAATCATATAATTAAAGGTAAGCTCTTGACCGTCGTTTATTGTTAAGGAGTAATCCTTATATGTAACTTTATAGGTTTGCTCATTTGCTGCATAGCCATTAGAATAATAAACTGTCATATCAGTATCAGTAAATTTATAATACTGATTTACAGTTTCATCTTCTGGCTCAACTATTTCCTTTGTGGTTTCATCTATTGTAACAGGAACCCAAGCACCACTTTTTATAGAATTACTGTTATTATTAAAGAAAAGAAAATATACACCCAAAGCAATTGATGCAACAACTAATATAGCAACAACTGCAATTATTACTACTGGTGCTTTAGATGAAGGTTTATTTTGATTTTGTGATACAGTGCTATCCTCTGTATTAGTACTGTTATCAACAAGGTCTTCAAGCTCACCAAATTGGGATGAATATCCACTATTTTGCTCTACAGCTTCATTTGGAATATCGCTATTTGTTACATCAGAGTTTCCAAATGAAAAATCCTCTGTGTTTTCTGAATTTTCTTCAAAAGAATTAACATTTGTATCTTGACTATCATTTTCAGTGCCAAAAATATCATCAACTGTTAAAAAATCTTTATTTTCTTTACTCACTATAATCATCCTTTCTAAATGTCATATTAAACAACATTTCAATTATATTATATTTCACTTTATCTTGCAAGGAGTTTTTACTGTTTATTTATAGATTTAAGAATAAGGTTAAGTAATACCTAAATTAGAGCTAAAAACCGTGATTTTCTTTAATGAAAAAAATCAATGAAAAAAATTTAAAAAAATTTCAAAAAAGTGTTGACAAAAGATGCAGGGTATAGTATAATTCTAAATGTTCCAAGGGGAACAACAAAAAAACAACACACGCGGGTGTGGCGGAATTGGCAGACGCGCTAGATTTAGGTTCTAGTGTCAGCAGACGTGGGGGTTCAAGTCCCTTCACCCGCACCAGACAAGAAAGGCTCGAATTATCGGGTCTTTTTTTGTTTTTATGATACATTCATTATTATTAGAGATAATAGGAATTTACAATAAAATAATAATGAAATAAAAATGATTTACAATAGGAGGATAAATTATGAGTGATACAATTAAAAGTGCAAAAATTGGAGCTAAAGGTACAATTATTGCAGCATTGATTACAGCATTATGTTCTGTTCTTACCTTTTTTCTTGGAAACTTTTCAAATCAAGCTACTTTAGAGGAAAATACTGTTAAAATATTATCAGAGTATTTTGACTCTGTGGAAAAAGATATGTCTTATAAAGAAGCGTTACAATCTGTATATCAAGATTACAAAAATGTAAAAGATGAAAATAGTAAATTACAGAAACAATTAGATGTAGCACAAAATTCAGTAGATACAGAAGAAAAAAATAAAGAAGTGATTGAAACGGTTAATTCTTTTGTTGCTGATGAAAATTATGAAAAAGCACTTTCTATTTTAAATGTTATTGATGAAAAGACACCGGAAATGGAGTTGCTTTTAGTAGATGTTACTAGAGAATATGAAAATCAAATTGTAGATAAAACAAACAATTTACAGAGTCAGAATAAGTATGGTGATGCGATAAAAATATTAGATAATGCTTTGAAAATTATTCCGAATAGTAATCAGTTACTTTCTAAGAAAGAAAAAATAATAAAAGAAAAGCCACAAAATTTTATGGATGTGTGTGCACCATACGAAACTTCTTATAATTATGAAAAATATGTAAATGGAGAAAGATTTCGAATGTCAGGACAAGATAGGACAAATGGTTTTACGATTATGGGATATGATAACCAAGCACTATCAAATCTTAAGGGAGAATATAAAGAACTAAGTTTTGATGTTGGACATGTTGATGGAGCTGCAATGCTTGATGCTACATTATCAATATATTTAGATGGAGAATTTTATATGTCGTATGATATTTTATCTGATGCGTTACCAATCAGTATAAAAGTACCTATTGAAGGAAAGAAACAGATTAAGTTTTTTATTAAAGATGGAGAGTCTGTTGCGTCCTATTCAACAGAAATAGGATTTGCTGATATGATAATTCGATAAATGTGACTTATAATTAAATTTACACGAAAATAATAAAATCAATTTTACATAGTCGAGAGGTTTAATAATAACTAAAATAATCTCAATTATTCGCAAAAGTTGAAATTTTATATTAATGGTTGAAATAACCGAGGAAAAAGAAATAAATTCTAGCACAACCACATTTGTGCTTTGAATAATACAAATGTGGTTGTGCTTATTATAAAATTTGTAGATTTTTATAAATTTCACTTTTTACTTATCATCGTTTCTAAAAAGTGTTCAATTTGTTATTGCAATTTAAAAAAGAATTTACTTGCTATATCAACGACATGTTTTATATATGGTGTTGTTAGAATAAAATCAATATAGTATAGTAAAGTGTGAATATTGTCAAGAATTAGAAAATAACTCAATCGTCTTTTGTAAATTAATTATATTGTCAGCAAAACAAAATTAATCTTATACTTGACATTTTGTGTAAAAAAGAGTATAAATGTTATTATAGATTAAATATAGTAAAAGGCTATGATAAGGACAAGGAGCATTTTATTTTTGTATGCAGAGAGTTGACGTTTGGTGCAAGTCAACCAAAATAAATGCAATACCATCACCTTTAAGCTGACCTCTGAAATATTTGTGTTAAAGTCAGATAAATTAAGAGAGTACGGGCTTCTCCCGTTATAGAGAATGACATTATAAGATGTCACAGAGGGGTCTGTTTATCAGACAATTAAGGTGGTACCACGGAATATTCGTCTTTCGTCCTTTTTTAGGGGCGAAAGTTTTTTTATTTTTACAATCAGTTTTTCAAAATTGATTGAATGATAGGAGAGATTTTTTATGTTGACACTGGATAAAATTTACCATGCGGCTTATACTCTTAAAGATGCTATAAGACCTACTGATATAATAAAATGTTCAGCAGATGTAATTCCAGGAGTTTCTGTTTATCTAAAAACAGAAAACCTACAGGTTACAGGTTCTTTTAAGGTAAGAGGTGCGTATTATAAAATTTCACAGCTTACTAAAGAGGAAAAAGAAAAGGGAGTAATAGCTTGTTCAGCTGGTAACCACGCACAGGGTGTAGCCAGAGCAGCAACAAAGAATGGTATAAAATCACTTATTTGTATTCCTGATGGTGCTCCAATAAGTAAAATTGAGGCTACAAAGCGTTTAGGTGCTGAGGTTTGTCTTGTAAAGGGTACATATGATGATGCCTATGCTAAGGCTGTAGAGCTACAAAAGGAGAGTGGAGCATCATTTATTCACCCATTTGATGATGAGCTTGTTATAGCAGGTCAAGGAACAATAGGCCTTGAAATTATTGATACAAAGCCTAATATTGATGCTGTTGTTGTACCAGTTGGTGGTGGTGGTCTTATTGCAGGTGTTGCATTTGCTATAAAATCATTAAATCCTAATATAAAGGTTTACGGTGTACAGGCAGCAGGTGCACCTTCTATGGTTCAAAGTGTTAAAAATGGTCAAATAGAAACCCTTGACAGCGTTCACACTTTCCAAGACGGTATAGCTGTAAAAACACCAGGTACACTTACTTATGAAATTGCAAGTAAATATGTAGATGATTTTATAACAGTAACAGATGACGAATGTGCAGCTGCTATTCTAAAGCTTCTTGAGCGTCAAAAGCTTGTTACCGAGGGTGCAGGAGCTAACGCATTTGCTGCAGTGCTATTTAATAAAATTCCTGATTTACAGGGCAAAAAGGTTTGTTGCTTACTTTCAGGTGGTAATATAGATGTTACAATTCTTTCAAGAGTTATTAACAGAGGCTTACAGATGAGTGGTAGACTTGCTGAGCTTACAATAGAGCTTCTTGATAAGCCAGGTCAGCTACAGGGTGTTTCAGATGTTATTTCAAGTCTTGGTGGTAATGTTGTTTCAGTTGCACACGACAGAGCAGATTTAAATTCAGATATTAATGCCTGCTATTTGCGTATTAGTATGGAAACAAGAAACCAGAACCACGTTGATGAAATTAAAGCAGGGCTTATTAAAAACGGATATAAAATTGTATAATTAATGTAATGGAGGAAATAAATATGTCAGAGAAAATTTACACAAAAAATGCACCAGATGCAATTGGACCATATTCACAGGCTGTAGTAAGCAACGGTATGGTGTTTACATCAGGACAAATCGCAATCAATCCAGCAACAGGTAACGTAGAGGCTGTAACAATAGAGGAACAGACGGAGCAGGTTATGAAAAATCTTGGTGCTGTTCTTGAAGAAGCAGGCTCAAGCTATGACAAGGCTATAAAGACAACCTGTTTCTTAGCAGAAATGAGTGATTTTGCATCATTCAACGAAATTTACGGTAAGTATTTTTCAAGCAAGCCAGCACGTTCTTGTGTAGCAGTTAAAGAGCTACCAAAGGGTGTACTTGTAGAAGTAGAGGTTATTGCCGAGGTTTAATATTAGCCATTTACACAACAGTTAAAAACCATTTGCAAAGCAAAAATCTGCCTTGCAAATGGTTTTATTTTTTGCTGTGAATTAATATTATTGTTTTCTATCTCTTATTAAATTTCTACGTTGGTTAAGTAGTCTCCAGTCACCCCTTATAGCTACATCTCTCATACCAAATAGCTTAAATGGTGCAAGTGGCATTGTATATGGTACTCCCAAAACTGACTTCCCACATATATTTATTACTACAACACAGAACAATAGCACAACACCCCATATACCAAATAATCCTCCTGCAAATATAAAAAGGACTCTTAAAACGCACATTTGAGGATAAAGTGTAGGTATTACATACGAAGCTATAGCTGTAAGTGCTACAATCATAAGTGTAGGTGCTCCAATTAATCCTGCACTTACAGCTGTGTCTCCGATTACTAATGCACCCACTATGCTTACAGCGTGTCCAAGTGTTTTTGGTAAACGCAAGCCGGCTTCTCGCATAATTTCATACATAAATAATACAAGCAGAATTTCTGTTACAAGCCCAAACGGAGTACTACCAATAGAGGTAGCAACCTTGTTTAAAATCTGTTCGGGGAATAGCTCGGGATTAAATAACGCAACAGCAGAGTATAAACCAGGGAGTAACGAGGCAACAAAAAAACAGACATATTTAAGCCAGCGTATAAGAGTTGCATAATATGGCTTGTAGGAGTAATCTCCCATAGTCTGAAAGCTTTCTATAAATAGATGAGGGATAATCAAAGCAGAAGGAGTTCCGTCTATCAGTATGGCTATTCTACCCTCATTTATTTTACCACTTACAGTGTCAGGTCTTTCTGTTACACCTACACCACTAAATAATGAATGGTCATTTTCGTCCTCTAAATAGCTCACTAAATATCCACTTGCAAGTACATTATCAAGGTCTATTTCTTTTAGCTTTTTTCTCAGCTTTTCTAAAATTGTATCACTTACAGCATCGGTTAAATAGCATAAGCATATATCAGTTTTACTTACTCCACCCAATGTCATAGTTTCAAATTTTAGGTTAGGGTTTTTAATTCTTCGTCGTACAAGCGTCATATTAATTCTAAGAGGCTCAACCAATCCCTCACGGCTACCACGTTCAGATACCTCACTTTCAGGCTCTGAAACACTTCTGAAGCTAAACCCCTGTGCACCAATAGATAAAGCAGTACTGCAACCATCAATAAGTAATACAGCAAAGCCCGACATTATAAACTGCATTATTTTTTCGTATTCTTCTACTCTTGAAATTTCAGACGAAGCCAAAACAGAGCGTTCAACATATAGAAATAGCTCCATTTTTTCAACAGGAGGATAATTCTGTGTTAATAAAGGATTAATAACAGTAAGAGAAAGTGTATCTTTATTACACATACCCTCCATAGTTATCAATGCACTTCTTACATTATTCACATTAAGATAACGTATTGTAAAATCAACCGAGCTGTTGAATTTATCTTTTAGATATTCTATATTTTTATCAAGATTATCTCCTATATAGGTGTATTGAGCATTGCTAACAGGAGCTTTTTTATCAGGATAAAAATAGCTTTTAAAATAATCAATGATACTGCTCACAAAATCAGTCCTTTGTTTTTATTATTATCATTCCTGTTTTTGATTAAATAATGTATATTTACAGCTGTTTGGAACAAAATACTTATACTAAACACCATTTAAAATACAGAAATCATTTCGGCATATTTTGCACTGCACTTCATACTGCGTCCTCGCAAGGCGACAGCCTTGCTGTGGGTCAGTATTTGTTCAGCACAAAATTTGCTCGAAATTCTTTTACCGATTTTAAATGGTGTTTAGTATTAAAGAATAAATGAGGTGGTATCTTTGACTATTTCTGTAATAAGAACGCTTATACTATATTTAATAGTACTGGTTATGATAAGAGTAATGGGTAAAAGGCAGATAAGCGAGCTTCAGACAAGTGAGCTTGTAGTAACTCTTCTTATATCAAACATAGCAGTTATACCTATGCAAGATACCTCATTGCCTTTACTTAGTGGTGTTGTTCCAATTCTGCTTTTAGTTGGGTGCGAAATTATATTGAGTTGGTTAATGCTGAAAAACAGTAATTTCAGAGCACTTGTTTGTGGTAAGCCACAAATAATAATTTCAAACGGAAATCTCAATCAAAAAAAGATGAAGCTTTTGCGTATAAGCACAGAGGATCTTATGGAACAGCTAAGACAAGCAGGAGTATTTGCTATAAGTGATGTTAAATATGCAATACTTGAAACAAACGGAAAGCTAAGTGTACTTAAAAAGCCTGAAAAAGAAACGGTGACAGCTCAGCAAATGAATATAAAAAATTTTGATGATGAGTTTGAGATTGTTGTTATAAGCGACGGAGAAATTGCAGAAGGCTCAATGAATGTATGTGGTGTTACAAAAAGCTGGATTAATAAAATACTAAAGAAAAACGGAATTGATGTTAAGGATGTTTTTATAATGACAGCCAACAGTGAGCATAGCTATAACATTATAAAAAAGGAAAGATAGTATGAATAGAATAGTAACTGCTATTTTAATATTTATTTTGGTTATTGCTCTGGCAATATGTGAAACTGTATATATAACAAGCACTTCAAAACGGGTTTTAGCAAAGCTGGATACAGCTATAGAGCATTATAACAGTGGTGAAATAAAAAAAGCAGAGAATGAGATAAAATCAGCTGACAAAATATGGGAAGATAATACCCAACTTATGAATGCTTTTTTAATTCACGATAGCACAGACGAGGTTTCTGAGCGTATTTCAACAGCTAGTGTTACACTTAAATATCAAAAGGAGCGTTTCCCGATAGAGTGTGCCAGTGCTATTGATTCATTAAAGGTTATTATCTATTCAATGATGCCTCAAATTGATAATATCCTTTAGGATAAGATTATAAAAAATAATTATAAAGGAAGTGTAAGTAATGAAGCCATTTGTAAGAGTGTCGGTTGGTCAGCTGTTTGTTATGTTGTATATTAGCAGAATGGTTATAAATGTTACCTACAGTAGCTACAATGCAGACACATCAACATTGCGTTATGGTATGCTGTCTTCTCTTTTTGCACTTGTTGCAACACTTCTTATGTCTGTTCCTGTGTTTATTATGTTTAAAACAAGCAATGGAAGAACTGTAACAGATAATAGCTATCTGTTGTTTAAAAAATGGGGTGCAATAGTTGCCGTATTGTATGGATTGTATTTTTTATGGGTGCTTATAAATACTCTTACTCAGTTTAATATAATGGTAACTAATGTGCTTAACCCAACGGCTTCGGTATTTATTTTATCTCTTGCTGTTATTACAGCATCTATGTATGGAGCATATAAAGGCATAGAAGCACTTGGCAGAGCCTCAACAATAATATTCTTTTTTATTGCAGTTGCTATGATAATTCTATTTTGTACGCTTATACCACAAACCGATTTGCTTAATATTGAGCCAATAACACTTCAAGACTCTAAAGGAATTTCAAAAATTGCTATTAGTATGATTTCTAAAAATTCGTGTATTCCTGCACTTGCTATACTATTACCATTTGCAAAGGGTAATAGTAAAAGGGGCGTAGTATGGTGGGCTATAGCTGTCTATCTTTCAACAGCATTGTTGATTTTAATAATTACAGCTGTATTAGGTGATTACCTTGAAACACAGATTTTCCCTGTATATTCAATAACAGCGTTAGCCTCACTAGGTGTAACTGAAAGACTTGACGGACTTTTTCTTGGAGTATGGACAGCAGGAATGTTTGTAAAAATATCCTTATTTCTATATCTTTTGTCAGCCTGTGTAAAAAGAATATTCGGAGAAACCATCTCAAGGTGGTCTATATTGATATGTGGTGCACTTGTGCTAATTGCTTCAATGGGAATTTCAGCAAAAGAAGGATTATTCCAAATGATTTTTAATAATAATTTAATGCTGATTTTAACACTTGTTACAGGTGTAGTAATTCCACTGGTGCTTTCAATAATAAATAAATTTAAAATTAAGGGTGGTTAAGGTTGAAAAGAATTATAATTATAGTCTGTGTTTGTGTTTTTATGTGTATACCACAGGGCTGTACAAGTAAACAGCTTAATGAAAGAATGGTTATTCAGGGTATGGGTATAGATTATACCGACAATAATTATATGGTTACAGTTATGTATATGAATACAGACGCCACAAACCAAAACGAACCCTTTAAAACACTTACAGGTAAAGGTAGAACAATAACAGAGGCTGTAACAGCTATTGTAAGCAAAAATGGACTTGAACCACTATATAGCCATAATTCCTTTATTTTGCTAGGTGATAGTCTTTGTAAAAATGGTGTAAGTGAGGCACTAGAATTTTTTGCAGGCTATTATCAGTGTAGACCATCTGTTAATGTGCTTGTAGGTAGTCAAGATGCCCACAAGCTTATGAGTGTTAAGGATATAACCCCACAAGCAATTGCAGATATTGCAGAAAGTAAAAACACTACAGGACGAGCACTCACAATGCCTATGTATAAGTTTATGTCAGATATTCTTAACGAAACCTCTTCAGCCTGTACAGGCTTGCTTACTCTTGAAGGTGATAAGCTGAAATATAGTGGAATAGCAGTTTTTGATGGTGATACTGTAAGCTATAAGCTAAACGGTACTCAAACTATGGGCGTTATGCTGTTAAGAGGTGAATCTGATATTTCAGCAGAGGTTATCCCTCTTGGTGGAGAAAACAAAAGCTTTGCACTAAAATATGAAGATAATAAATTAGATGTGTATGTAAAAAATAATCGTCTATACTGTGATGTAACAATAAAAGGAGAAGTAACTGTCTATGAATACACAAAAGCAGATGCAGAGGCAGAAGAAAGAATCGAAAACAGAATAAATACATTACTCAACGAGTCTATAAAAGCCTGTACAGTAAAAGGTAGTGATATTTTCAATATGGGTAAAATTTTAAGACAGAAGGATTATGACTCCTATATATCAATAACAAGCTGGAATGAACTCGTAAAAAACGGTGTATACACAGTTAACAGTGATATTTCTCTAAAATAATAAAATGAATTGGTGTTAAAATATGAAGCTAAGAAAAAATATACTTTTTGGTGCTATAACAGGTTTTATGAATGGATTACTCGGTGCAGGTGGTGGAATGATATCAGTGCCAGTACTAAAAAAGCAAATGGAAGTAAAAGAGGCTCACGCTACATCTATTGCAATTATTCTGCCTATGAGTATTGCAAGTGCTATAAGCTATGTTTTAAACGGTAGTGTAAAAATATCAGATTCTGTACCATATTTATGGGGTGGTTTTTTAGGTGCATTTGTAGGAATTTGTTTATTAAAAAAGGTAAAGCCAGTTTTCATAAAAAAGCTGTTTTCAATTGTTATGCTTTGGGCCGGTTTTAGAATGGTAACAGTATGAGCTGGTTATTATCTGCTGTAGCCTCATTTTTTGCAGGATTACTAGGATCTATGGGGATGGGTGGAGGTGGAATATTAGTTGTTTTTTTAGCTATGTCTACACAGCTACCTCAGGCAACAATTCAAGGAATTAATTTATTGTTTTTTATCCCTATAGCAATTTTATCTGTTATAATTTATCAAAAACACAAATTAATCAAATGGAAAGTGGTTATTCCGTTTGCGTTGGTTGGAGTATGTGCAAGTGTCTTAGGAGCTTATTTGTCAAATTCTTTAGATGACATATGGTTAAAACGAGGCTTTGGAGTATTATTACTGATTATGGGATTACGAGAGCTTTTTTCAAAGAAATAAATTGACTTTTTGTTTTGATTATATTATCATATAGCAATGCTATAAATAATATAATTAAACAGTGTGTTCGGAGGGATATTAAGTGGATTATATTTCTATTATATGTATAGCAATAGGATTGGCAATGGATGCCTTTGCTGTATCGGTGTCAAATGGTGCTACAACAAGAAATCTAAAATTACCCTATGCAATAAAATTATCCTTGTTTTTTGGTGGCTTTCAGCTTCTTATGCCTGTTATAGGCTGGCTTGTAGGTAAAGCAGGAGAGGGCTTTATATCAAACGTTGACCATTGGGTAGCTTTTATTTTACTTAGCTTTATAGGAGGTAAAATGATAGCAGATTACATAAAAGAGAAAAAAGAAGAAGTCAGTACCGAGAAAAAAGAAGAAATCAGTACCGAGAAAAAAGACAGGTTAAGTAATAAAACAATTTTAGTACTTGCTATAGCCACAAGTATAGATGCATTAGCTACAGGTGTAATATTACCGTCTGCTGTAGGTGCATCAACATTTGAGCTAATGCTTGTTTCTGTAATTATAATTGGTGTACTTACATTTATTATTTGTGTGTTGGGTGTTTATTTAGGTAAGCTGTTCGGTGTGCTGTTATCTAGATATTCAACTATTTTTGGTGGAACAGTACTTATACTTATAGGTGGTAAAATTCTATTTGAGCATTTAGTGTTAAAATAAACTCTATACAGGAGAAAAATACAATTAATTTGCAATAAAATAATAAAAAAGGGGAGAGGTAACCAAAATTTAGGTTACCTCTCCTTTTTAAAGTGGGTAAATATTGAAAACTTAGAATTGTTGTGGTAAAATATCACAGTGTTGTTTTAGGATTGTTTGTTAAAGATAATTGCTTCTTCAACTACTTCAAGGAGGTGTACAGGGTCTAAATCCATAGTGTTACACATATGTACAAATTTTCTAGCATCTGGTTCATTAAGAAAAACATCAGATATATATGCAATTCTTGTTTGTTTATTATTATGGTGTTTATATGCAGATATTGCATATGATGTGTAATTACCAATCTCAGGATTATGAAGCTTTTCTTTAACATAATAATATCTAATCATAGTAACCTCCGTTTTGCTTAACGCATTAGCGAAAGCTATTATAATATATTTATATGTAGAGAGGTTTGTTTCGCTGAAAATATCATATTTATTGATGAATTTAGCATAATACAGAACATAACTGAACAAGGGTTCAAGCTGTGTTGAGTATAATTTGTTTTTTGATAGTTGAAAGGGTGTATATTTTGAATATAGGAGTTTGTGATGATAATTTACTTGATAGAGAAATAGTTTCAGATCTTTTAGAGGATTATTTTAACGAGAAGGGGATAGGGTATAACGTTTATAATTATTTATCAGGTGCAGATTTAATTTATGATATTCAAGACGGAAAATCAATTGATATGATTTTTCTGGATATTTATATAGGAAATGAACTTGGCATAAATATTGCAAGAAAGCTCAGAGAAGAAATAAATTTTAATGGCCAGCTAGTTTTTTTAACCTCTACAGTAGATTTTGCAATTGAAGGTTATGAGGTTGATGCTATAGGATGCTTATTAAAGCCTATAGCTACTGAAAAGCTGTATATGATAATGGATAAGGTTACTCAAAAATATAATATGGGTATATACAGAATAAAGCAAAGAAAAAATATTATTACAATTAAATTTGAAGATATTATTTATGTAGAAAGCTCGAATTCACGCTGTATTTTGCATAGTAACAAAGGGAATTATACTATATATAAAAGACTTGATAATATAGAAACAGAGCTAAAGGATAAACGCTTTTTAAGATGTCACCAAAGCTATTTGGTTAATATGGATTATATAAAAAATACTGATAAGCAATTTGAGCTTGTTAACAATGAATTTGTCTGTATACGTCAAAGAAGCTTAAAAGCAATTAGACAGGAATATATTACCTATTTGAATAGTAAAAGTATGTGATAGATATAGTATGAATATAGACTTACTATTAAATCTATACTATATATGAGGTGATATAGATATGTCTAATATTAATAGTCTTGACAGAGAGGCAAAGGAATATTTTTATTCTTTACCTCTTGCTACACAGGATATAATCAAAGCCAGTGATATGGAGATAACCTGTAGGGAAGATATTCAGCGTTATTTTACCAATGTAATAAATCCTACCAATACACCGATTCTTACAAATAAGCCCGAAGGTTTATAAATTAAAATGAACCTATTTTATCGTCTGTGCATATATTATGATAGAAGATAAAATCAACTATTCCATAGATTGGTGATGGTTACAGTGAAAAAAACAACAAGCTTCTTGAATAATATACCATTAGGTGAGAAGTGTGTTATAGAACGTCTTTTGACAGAGGGAACTCACCGTAGACGTTTGATGGATTTAGGCTTTACTAAGGGTGCAATGATAGAAGTGGTACAAAAAAGCCCCTTTGGCAGTTTACGTGCATACGAAATACGAGGTACGGTAATTGCGTTACGCACAGAAGATACCAGTAAAATAGAAGTAACCTATTAACAAGGCAGGCTATAAACCTGCCTTGTTTGATGTGTTAGAGTATTAGAATTTGTGATTAAAAACTTTTTTAAAAAAATTTTAAAAAAGTGTTGACAAAAGATAGTAGGTGTAGTATAATTCTAATTGTTCCAAGGGGAACAACAAAAAACAACACACGCGGGTGTGGCGGAATTGGCAGACGCGCTAGATTTAGGTTCTAGTGTCAGCAGACGTGGGGGTTCAAGTCCCTTCACCCGCACCAAAAGAGCAGTCTAAAAAGACTGCTCTTTTTTGTTGTAAAAAAATGAGAATTTTGTTATAATTATTGATATTATGTCTACAAAATTATAACAGGAGGTAACAAAATGGAAAATATAGATAGAGAGGTTCCGTTTTTTGGAACATCAATTCCACAGAATGTAGAGTCAAATTTGTTTACAAAGCAAATTTCAGAATATCTTAATAAAAATTCAATTACAACAATTCAGCAAGATCTAGGACAGGTGCAAGCACTTATGTCTTCTTATCGTTGTGCTATTTTAGAGGTAGAAACAAAATTTCGTGTGCTTAATGAACAATTTTCTTTGCAACACGAGCGTAACCCGATCGATAGCATAAAAACAAGACTAAAAACTCCTGAAAGTATTTTAGAAAAGCTTAAAAGAAAGAATTTACCAATAACACTTAAATCAATTGAACAAGAGATTAACGATGTAGCTGGTATCAAGATAATATGTTCCTTTGTTGATGATATTTATATGCTTGCAGAATGTTTGTTACAACAAGATGATATAAGGTTAATCAAAAGAAAAGACTACATAAAGGATCCAAAATTAAACGGTTACCGTAGCTTGCATTTAATTGTAGAAATACCTATATTTCTGCAAAATGAAAAAAGATTAATGAAGGTAGAGGTACAGCTACGCACAATCGCAATGGAATTTTGGGCAAATCTTGAGCATAAGCTCCGTTATAAAAAGAGTATTCCTCAAGAAACCGTATTAATAACATCATCAGAGCTAAGTGAATGTGCCGAAATGAGTGCCTTGCTCGACAGAAAAATGCAGAAAATACGTGACTTAATAGAAAACGGTTAAATATATGTTGTAATACTTAAAATCCTATTTAATATTGCTTATAAACCACAAATATAAACTTTAAGACTAAATACTTTTTGCAACACATTCAATAAATATTATACTGAAAGTTTGTTAATATCCCCATTAGTCATTATAGATAAAATGAAAATTGGAATATTGAAACAAAGAAAAATTTGGTGTATAATTATATTGTTGATAATTATGAGTAAGTGTACCCTTTTGCTATAAGGCTCTAATTTTACTAGAAAGGTTTGGGAGGTCAGCAGGCTTATGCTTTATAAATGGTGCTATTACTTATATTAACAATGTTATTATAAAATAAATTAGGAGGTTTAAAATTATGAAAGTTAAAACTTTTAAGCGTATGTCAAAACGCTTTATTTCCTCATTACTTTCAGTGATTATGGTATTATCGTTATTCACTGTTTGTATGGTTGGTTCAACTATCACAGCTGGTGCATATAACATTAATTCATCCACTAAAATAATAGTTGACATAAGTAATACTGATTGGTCGCAAGTTTACTTATATATTGGTTCTGGTAACCATACAAGTGTATATTCAATGACTACTTCAGAAGGAGCTGGAAAATATAGTCTTACTCTTAGTTCCTACAATAATTATGACGGCTTTTTCTTTGCTGATGCAAATTATAATATAGCAAGTGATAAAAGCATAACTGATGCTTATAATAGTATTTCTGCTACAAGTAGATCATTAAATCTTAATGGTAATGGTAATAGTATAACTAATGCTGATTTGCAGAGTCAATACAATGGAGAAACTATTAAAATAACAATTGTAAACACAACAATGACAGCCGATATAAGTAAAACAGGCTGGAAGAATAATAGTGATAGTAATGGTGACGGAGTTCTCGATACTCTTAAGGTATATCTCTATGTTGGTAGCTCATCAAAAGTAGAAAAATATCTTATGACACAGGTTGTTGATACTACAAAATATACTGCTAAAGTAACTACAACAGACTATACTGGATATTTCTTCTCATTCCAAGATAAAGAAACAACTGGAACCAATCTTTATGATCTTTATAATTCTATCGGTAATCAGGATAAGTCGATGAGTGGTAGTGGTAAGCTAAAGCCATTTAGTGGTACCTCAATACCAGAAGATACAGTTATAGTAGAGGTTTCAGACATAGTGTCAACAGGTATCTACTATCTTGATGCAACACTTTACAAGTACAGAAATACACAACAGGTTGCTAATGCGGTGGCAAATTCTTCTACTAAGACGGACTACACAATTGATACATCTAACTCAATGGACGGAAGTGAAAAAGATGGTCATATGTACAAAGAGTATAACAAAGCTGTAGCAAAATGGTTTGGTGGTGAAAATTGGTCGAAAAATAAAGACGAAACAACAACATCATATACACCGTTATATGAGGGTAACTTCCACGACCTTAATAAAAATTCAAGTTTCCCTAAAAGCCTTTATCACTGGGTAAGAGTAGCTAATGCGGCTAACAGATACGATAATCCAGGAAAAAAAGCAGAAGATGATTATGAGAATACTAGTGATGATGCTATAAGAAGTGCCGATAACATTAAATCATCTGCACAAAACTTGGTAGATAAAACAATGAGTGATTTGAATAACACAAAAGAAGGTACAATTACTCAGCATGGTGTAGAACTACCACAGTTTAGTGATACTTTTACAAATAACAATCCAACTCTTCAGTCAAAGTATTCTAACCTTAAATTTGAGGTTATTGCAAACAAAAAAACATCAGGTAATATATGGTATTCATATGATTCATCATCAGATGGTAACCGTTTGCTTAATGTTGGAACAGGAAAACTAGAATCATCAGCAAGCCTTGGAGGTTATTATCCATTGGGTGATAATATGAACAGCCACGGTACAAGATTCGATGTAAGCTTTGTAATGCCTGCTAATGGTACTGGTAGATTAAATGATGAAGATTTACAGTTTACATTTACAGGTGACGATGACCTTTGGGTATATATTGACGGTTATTTAGCACTTGATCTTGGTGGATCTCATGCGAAAGCAGAGGGTTCAATTAACCTTAGAACAAAAGAGGCAACTATCAAAACAGGTGTTTATAATGCAGATTATAACAGTGTAACTAATAAAACAGCACCAGGTACTGCATATAATGACGGTGGTACTAATACAAGTGATGGAAAATTAGCAGATATTACACAGCCTTTCCCAAGTGGATTAACAGAATCTCTTAAGGATACAACAAAAGAGCATACAATGACTATCTTCTATATGGAGCGTGGTCAGTATGATTCTAACCTATCATTTAAATTTTTCCTACCACAGACAAACTTTTTGAAAATTGAGCAAAAGCTTGATACTGCAAATGTAAACTCAGGCTTGTTAAAAGAAACTCTTAATACAGCCGACAAAGATGTACACGAGGTTGTATTAAAATCTAACTCTAAAGATGCAAGCAGTAACGATACAGCAGTAATTCCTGTTGTTGGTGACTTAAAAAGAGTAGACGCAGATGGTGCGTATACTTTGCTTCAGCCAGGTAAAGAATTAGAAGAGGATGCAACTGCTCCAACAGGTGTGCCATTTGATAATACTACTAACAATGCAGGCGGTACTATGGTTACTGCAGGTGAAACAACCTTTGTTTGGGAAGATAGTAATACAAGCTTTGATAACTCAAAGAAAAGCTTTGGTATAGGTACAGGTGTTGTAGGCGATAATGGTGGAGTAGACCTATTATATAATCAGTCTGCTACCTTTAACGACCAGTTTACTCTTGGTAGTAAATTCCAGCTTATACCACAAACTAACTTAAAGAGATTTGGTGTTAATACAGCAGAAAAATTATATAACCCACCACCTGCAATAGACTCATTAAGAACAGAGAAAGAGGCACGTAAATATTATGATCAAACTGTTACTGTTACAGACAGTCACGGTAATGATTTAGTTGCAGATACAAGTGGCTCTTATAACTTTGGTAGTACCAATGATATAAACGCAAAAATTACAGCAATATATACTAACGCTGTAAAAACAGGTACAGTTAAATTCAAAAAAGCTTTAGTTAAAGACGAAAGTGAAGATTCAACTACAATCTTTAAGTTCTCCATTGAATTTGCACATATATTCGGTGGTAACGATACTGACGCATTTGATGAATACCCAATTAAGTATAGAGTATTAGATAGTAATGGTACTTATTCAGAAGAAAAGACCTACGATTCTAGTACTGGAATTGCACTAAAGATTGATGAAACTGCTATAATAGATGGTATTCCTATAGATACTCAGTATAGAATTATAGAAGAAGGTCACAATTCAACCACAAAACCATATTCTGTTGCAAGTGTAACAGAAGATACTAGCAGTACACCAGGTGCGTTTAAAGATTCTGAAAGCACAAAGGGTGGTATTGTTGCTGCTGTAGGTACAGTAGCAGATGACAAGGAAAATGTTGCTAACCTTAATTTCAACAATACTACAAAAACAACTCAAGTATGGTACAGATTTAAAGACAGACAAATTACAACAGGTCTTCCAACAAAAATGGAAACTCACTACACATACTTCACAAGAGATATCCCTGGTGGTGCATTAACAGGTACTGCTGCTGATAAGAACACAATTGAAAAGTATGCTCCAACAATAAAAAATCTAATGAAAACCTATAGTCTAAAAGACGAAAATGGTAATCTTGATATTAAATTTAATTATGTATTGACTGATAAAGATTTAGAGAACGCCGAGGGTAAAAGAGATCTTTCTGTTGGTGACCCAGTAATTCTTGCTACTTATACCGAAGTAGACAGAATGTATAATCTTAATTTTACATATCCTGACGCAAGTGGAAATTACTCATCAAAGTCATTAGATTTTCCTTTTAATGGACTTGTTGAACTTGGTACAATAAAAGCTCCTGCTACTTATACTGATGCAAAAGGTACACACAATTTTAAATACTGGGCAAAGCTTGTAAACATTGATGGTTCTCGTGCTGTAACATACACACCAGTTTCCACAAACTACAGCTACTCATATCGTGTAACAGATGATGCAGTACTAAGAGCTGTATATGATAACGATGCTGACTACAAACAGCTTGAACCTCCTGTGGTAGTAAAGGATAACAAGGATTACTATGTTTCAGGTAAAGGCACAGGCTACGACGCTTCTGCAGCTGAAAGAGTATACGATTCATACTCAAAAGATGTGAGCGTTACAAATGAAGGTGTAACTACAATTACATCTCAGGACCGTACACGTATAAACGTAGTATTTGGTGCTGTTGGTTCAAAGGATATTGACAAAAGAATAGAAGAAGTTGGTTACATTCTTTTGCAAAACACAGGTAAATACGCTACTGATAACCTATTTACCGACGAAGCTTTGCGTGAAATTGCAAAAACAGCTCAAACAACAGTTACTACACCAATGGTAACAGGTGAGGATAATAATGAATACCAGGCTCGTATTAAGAGCTATACTGTTGAAGGTAATGGTTATATATGGAATGATACCACAAAAGAGTGGAAAGACGTTTATAAACCAGGTATTATTAACCTTACAAACAAAAACAGAGTTAATATCGTTTTTGATATGAAAAATGATAGCAGTAAATTAGATGATTACTATACCTGCTATACATTTATGAAAAGATCAGACTATCAATACAATAGTGATGGTACTATAAAAACTGATGCTGATGGAAAGCCTATGATAGATTATTATTATTATGTTTCCGACACTCCTGCATATTTTAATCTAAGAGAAGCAGAGCCTTACATTCAGGATGTAGAAGATAATGTAGACACTTATCCTGTACTATCATATGTAAAGGACGAAGCTGGTAACATTAATAATAGTTTAGGTAATGTAACACTTTCTAAGAGTTACATTAAAGATGGACAGAAACTTACACTTACAATTACACCTACACATCAGACAGTAGGTAATGAACTTACTGCAAGTGTATTAAAATCTTTAAAAATAGGTGCTTTAGAAATTACAGATGATAAGTTTGAGTCATACACAATAAGTAAAACAGGTACATCTGTATACTCTATTATTTTTGATAAAGCTACTCATTTACCAGAGCTTTCAACACTTGAGGTTGTTGCAACCTTTAGTGCAGAAAAAGATAATAAGGATATACTTGTAGATGTTTCAAAAGAAAATATTACAAATGGTAAATTAGAAATAAGTGCTGATAACATTACATTTGGAACAAGTGCATTGGTTAAGAAAGGCTCAAGCTTCTATGTTCGTGCTATTCCTAATGACAATTACTTGTTTACAAACTGGAAAGAAAACAATAGTTCAAAGAATCTATACGAAGTAAAGGTTGCTGAAAACGGTACATATACACTACCAACACCAGTATTTGGAGAGTGTGTAGTAGTAAGTGGCAAGTCTTATGACAGTGGTGTATTGAAAGTAAGCACAAACCCAAGTAATGGCTTTGACTCAAGTGTAAAGGTTCTAGAGGGTGGCAAATTCTACGTTAAGTTTGTTCCTAATGCTGATTATCTATTTACAAAATGGAATGATAACAGTACAGATAACCCAACAACAGTAGTTGTTGATAAAGATGGTAACTACACACTACCAACACCTGTAGCTACAAAGTGCATAGTAGTAAACGGTAAGACTTATGACGGTGGTTTAGTAGAGGTAAGTACAAGTCAGAATACAGGCTTTACTTCTAGTGTAAAAGTTCTATCAGGAGATATAATCTACGTTAAGGCTACTCCAGCTCTTAACTATAAGTTTACTGGTTGGACAGGTAATGCAACAGGTACAACTAACCCAATTGCAATAAAAGTTGACGCAAATGGTACAATACCAACACCTATATTTGTAGAATGTCTAACAATCCAAGGTGAATCTCATACAGGTGGTTCAGTACTGGTAAGCACAACTCAGAATGATACATTCGATTCTTCTATAACAGTTGACAAGGGTGTAGCAACTACAATCTACGCTAAGGCTGTTCCAGACGCTAACTATAAGTTTACAGGTTGGACAGATAGTGCATTAGGCACAACTAATCCAATCGAAGTAGCAGTAAGTGCAGACGGTGAATACAAACTACCAACACCTACATTTGTAGAGTGTGTAGACGTAACAGTTGGTTCTTACGTAGGTGGTACAGTACAGGTAAGTACAAGTAAGAGTGGCACATATAGTTCATCTGTAAAGGTTGAAAAGGGTGGTACATTCTACGCTAAGGTTACTGCTAATCCTAATTTTAGATTTAAACAGTGGGATAACAGTAGTACAGAGACTACAATTTCACTAACAGTTGGTGCAGACGGTAGCTATAACATACCAAAACCTGCATTTACAGTAAAAGTACAAGGCGAGTCACACACAGGTGGTTCAGTACAGGTAAGTACAAGTCAGAGTAGTGGATTTACTTCATCAGATATATATGTTGACATTGGTGGCACATTCTACGCTAAGGCTGTTTATTCTAGTGGATATGAGTTTAAAGGTTGGAAGAGTGGTGCAACAGGTACAACTAACCCAGTTGCAGTAACAGTTAATGCAGATGGTACATACACACTACCAACACCTGAATTTAAGCTAAAAGGTGTATTAGTTACATTTAAGGCTAACATTTCAGGATGGGGGGGAGTAGGATATAATACTTCTGAAGTAAAAATAAAGTATAAGAATAGTAGTAGTCAATGGGTTTACGCTACGATGACTTATGATCAAAGCCAAAGTAATCCAAGTAGTAATTTATATGTATTTACTGTTCTTCTAACTGATTTAGCAACAGGAAATGATGTTGGCTTTAATATGCTTAGAGTAGCTGGAGATGATCAGATGGGTGCAAACGCATGGATTGGAGCTAATCATAATAATAACGAAACACAATATACTATTGTAAGAGCTACTGACGGTTCACTTAGCATTTCACAATCTTAATAATAACAACTTTTACATCGCCTACCTTTATGGGTGCGATGTAAAAGTTAAGTGAAAAACACTTGACAAAATTTATATTTAGTTATACTATTAAATAAATGGGTTGTTATAAATGGAGGTTAGATGATGAAAGAGTATATTAAACCGGAAGCTGAATTAATGAAATATTTATTCGATAGCACAATAGCAGATGGTTCAAAAGAACCACCAACTGATCATGATGAATTACCATTGCCTGATACAGGTGCAGAAGAGCTTTAAGCTAAATAATGGGAATTAGATGGTAGTTTCTAATTCATCTATAAGTGCTATAAATTATACAAACAATTAAATTCAGTTTGAAATAATTACATTTTAGGCATAGGCTTCGGCTTATGCCTATTTTGTGTTTTTAACTAAACTTTGTTAAATATCACAGTTGCAGTATTGTGTTTTTTGCTGTATAATTTAATTAATAGTAAAATTTAAGGAGGATATTTATGAAAGTTAAAAAAGGTATAGCTGTATTTTTGTCGGTTCTTATGCTGTGTTCTGTTGTTTTCTCAACATCAGCTTTTGCCGCAATAATGTCATCAAAGGGCTTTGAGTTCCAGCGTATAGACGCTACCACTAAGGCAGAAATTGTAGGAATAACATCAGGCTCAGAGCTTGAATCAAGCCCCTCAATCACAATTCCATCATCACTTAATAATTTCTTGATAATTAGAATTGCAACAAATGCATTCAAGAATAACACAGTGCAAGAAGAAATTATATTGCCAGACACAATCACAGAAATTTCAAATCTTGCTTTTAATAGTGCAAAGGCATTAAAAACAATTACAATTCCAAATAAAGTACAAAGTATGGGAGAATTTGCTTTCAATAACTGTAATTCGCTTACAAATGTAACATTTAAAACCACTCGTCTATCAATTCTACCTCGTGGTACATTTTATGGCTGTACATCTCTTGATAACGTTATAATTCCTTCATCTGTAAATACAATTGAGAGTATGGCATTTGCAGGCTGTATATCACTTAACAAAATTTACATACCTTCAACAGTTTCTGTTATAGGTAACGATACATTTTTATATGATGATAATCTTACAATTTACGGTACAGCAGGTTCATCAGCACACGCATATGCACAAAAGAAAAATATTCCTTTTGTTGAGCTACCAGAGAATAAATCTACATACCTTCTAAATAACTGGCTTTCTTCTGCAGAGTATGTGTTAAGTGGAGATATGTCTGAATATATTCCAGAAACAGCTGAAAAATTGCAACAAGAATACGAAAGTGCCTTAGCTGTGAAAAATGACTTTTTCTCAACACAAAGTGATATAGATAACGCTGTAAATAATCTATCAACAGCATTTAAAGCCTTAAAGCTTATAGTTATGCCACAGCTTGAAGAAGCTGTAGAAAATGCTAAGGTATTACTCGAAAATGCAGATATTTACACAGAGACTTCTGTAAATAATCTTTCAAAAGCAGTAACAACAGCAGAGGAGATTATCCAGAATATTTCAGCTACATCAACCGAAGTAAAAAATATGATAGCTCTTCTTAATGAAAAAATGAATTCATTAGTGCTACAATCAAAGGTTGATTTACAAGCATTGATAGAAAACGCAAGTAAAGCAGTTGATAACGATTTCTATATCTACACAGAAGCTTCACTGTCAGCTCTAACTAATGCATTAGCAAATGCAAATGACGTTTTTGAAGATGTTAATTCTACAGATGAAATCTATAAAAATGAAATAGAAAAACTTACACAGGCATATAATTCACTTGTATTACTTACAATAGGAGATTCAACATTAGATACTAATTTGGATATTTCTGATGTAATATGTATTCTAAAAAATATTGTAAATACAATAGAATTTAACGAAAGACAGCAATATGTTTCAGATATGAACGAAGACGGAAAAATTACAGTTGTTGATGCAATTCTTCTTCAAAGATTGCTTCTTGATTTTGATTTGTCTGAATAATATTTATGCTCATAATTATATAAATATATTTTTATTAGCTTTTCCGATTAAATAAATAACACAGCTTCTAAACCAATAATTAAAGGTTTAGGAGCTGTGTTATTTATAAAATTTTGATAAGCTATTTATCACCCTATAAGCGAAACAAGGTCAGACAGATTGAAATTACTGTGTAATGCACTGTTTACAGCCATACTTATCAATTGAGCACCTCTGTCAATAAGCTGATCAATTTCTCTAGGTGTAACTACCATCATTCTGCCATTTGGATAGATGTTTTCTCTTATTTCGTTTTCAAAAATATACTCAGGCATTATATCCCTTATAAGTGTCATAACATCAACAACAGTGGGTATACCCAATGCTATTACAGGCACACCTGTTGTATTTTGATTTATCTCAAAGCGATTGTTACCAACACCTGCACCAGGTGAAATGCCTGTGTCTGATATCTGCAATGTACAGCCAAGCCTTTCAACTCTTCTGGAGGCTAAGGCATCTATCGCTATAATAGCCTTTGGTTTTATCTTTTTGGCAATGCTAAGTACAAGCTCGCCTGTTTCTACACCTGTTTGACCAAGTACACCAGGGGATATCACAGCAACGCTTCTTAGCTTGTCTAACCCTGTTTCTTTGGCTATCTGACCCGTAATATGCCTTGTGGCAAGAATTTTATTTGCACTTTTAGGTCCAAGTGCATCAGGGGTTATATTTAGATTTCCAAGCCCTACAACAAGTACTGTGCCGTCAGAGGGTAACAGCTCACGTATATACTCACCAACAACAACTAATCTTTTGTCAGTTTCTGTAAAACTACTGGTTAAATCAGGAAATTCAATAGTAATATATGTTCCTATAGGCTTACCAAGCTCTTTAGCACCCTTTTCAGTAGTAACCTTGATTTTTGTTACTGTCATATTTGAAAAGCTTCGTGAGCTTAATTTTACTCCGTTACAGCTATTACCTGCAATTTCACTTGCCTCAAGTGCAAGGTCTGTACGAATATTCAACAATATGCACCTCTTATTTATCTTTACTCTTATTTTAGTTTGCAACAAATTAATCTTAAAATACATATACACTTAGTTATAAATATATATCCGTACAGCTGTTGCAAGATTTGCCATATTATGATATTATTTATCTATATCCTATCAGAAAAGGAAGATAAAAATGATTGCAATTATTGATTATGGTGCAGGAAATCTTCAAAGTGTTGTAAAGGCTTTGAATTATATTGAATGCGAATGTAAAATTACAAATGACATAAACGAAATTTTAAATGCAGACGGTGCAATTTTGCCGGGTGTAGGTTCGTTTGAAGATGCTATGAACAGTATGAGAAGCTGTGGTGCAGATAAAGCAGTTAAAGAATTTGTAGCAACTGGCAAGCCACTTTTAGGCATATGCTTAGGCTTACAGCTTTTGTTTGCAGAAAGTGAAGAAAGCCCTAATGCAAAGGGTCTTGCACTGCTTGACGGTACAATTACAAAAATCCCAAATGATAACGGTAGGTTAAAAATTCCTCATATGGGTTGGAACTCTCTAGATATAAAAAAGAATGATGGATTATTTAAGGGAATAGAGGATAATCCATATGTTTACTTTGTACATTCTTATTTTCTTACAGCAACAAATAAAGATATAGTTTCATCACAAACTCAATATGGCACAACAATAGATGCCTCAGTAGCGTATAAAAATATTATGGCTACTCAGTTCCACCCTGAAAAGAGTGGTGCAGTTGGTTTGCAGATTTTAAGAAACTTTGCAGATATGGCAAACAGAAAGGAAGTGCTGTAAAATGTACGCAAAAAGAATTATTCCTTGTCTTGATGTGAAAAATGGTAGAGTTGTTAAGGGTACAAGCTTTGTTAATTTAAGAGATGCAGGCGATCCTGTACAATGTGCAATAGAGTATGATAAACAAGGTGCAGATGAGCTTGTTTTGCTTGATATTACAGCATCATCAGATGCCAGAAATATTATGGTTGATATTGTAAGCGAGGTTGCAAATAGTATATTTATTCCATTTACAGTAGGTGGAGGAATACGTACAGTTGATGATTTTACTCAAATTTTAAGAGCAGGTGCAGACAAGGTAAGTGTTAATTCAGCTGCAATAAAAAGACCTGATATTATAAATGAGGCTGCTTATAAATTCGGTAGCCAGTGCGTTGTAGTTGCAATTGACGCAAAAAGAAATGGTAACAGCTGGGAAGTTTATATAAATGGTGGCAGAATACCAATGGGTATGGATGTTGTTGAATGGGCAAAAGAAGCAGAAAAGCGTGGAGCAGGCGAGATACTTCTTACAAGTATGGATTGCGACGGACAAAAACAGGGCTACGATTTAGAGCTTACAAAGGCAGTGTCTGAAAGTGTAGGCATTCCTGTAATAGCATCAGGTGGTGCTGGTGCTTTAGAGCATTTTAAAGATGCATTTACACAGGGTAAGGCAGACGCAGTGCTTGCAGCTTCACTTTTCCACTTTGGTGAAATTCCAATACCAACCCTAAAGCAATATCTTGATAAAGAAAATATTTCAGTAAGATTATAATAGTTATAGGTTAGTTTGTGAGTGCAAACTAACCTATATTCATTTATAGATGATTTCATTTGATTTGTTGACATTTTTATACGAAAAAATTATAATAATGATAAAGTATTTGTGATAAAATATGACATAAAAGGTGGTGCAGATATGTCTAACATTATACTTACAGAGGCAGTCTACTATATATTACTTTCGCTAGAAGAACCATTGCACGGATACGGTATAATAAAAAATGTTGAAAAGCTCAGTGGTGGGCGTGTACGCTTGGCACCGGGTACTTTATACGGTGCGTTAAATACACTTAAAGAAAAGCACTGGATAGAAGAATTGCCTGTACAGTCTGAAAGCAGAAAAAAGGAATATCAGATTACATATTTGGGTAAAATGATAGTACTTACAGAAATACGTCGTCTACAGGATTTACTCCATAATGGAGAGAGTGTTATAAAAAACTGGGAAATATAGTACAATTCATAGGGATACTCTAGGGTTTAAGTAAAAAAGCCCTAGAGTATCTTTTTTATAATGTGTGAATTTCTATACTTATTGTACTATAACACATAGTACAATTAATGCAAAGTACACAAACTTTTAAAAATTTGAAATTTTTGCTTGCAATAATTATAAGTATATTATATAATTTAATTGTACTAATTGAGCTAGTACAATTAAATTAAGATAGAACGGTGAAAGGAGTTGAAAGGTTATGTTTAATATTGATTATACTAGCAGAGAGCCAATTTATGAGCAGGTATATAATAATGTAGTAAGATTAGTTTCATTAGGGGTGTTAGAGTCAAAGCAACAGCTACCACCAGTAAGACAGCTTGCACTACAATTGAATGTTAACCCAAATACTGTTTCAAAGGCTTATAAAACACTTGAACAAGATGGAATAATATACTCAGTTGTAGGAAAGGGGTCTTTTATAATGGATAATATTTCTGTGGTAGACAACAAAAAATCTGAAGCGTTAAAGAACACTTCAGAGTCAGTAACAAATGCAATGAAGCTAGGGGTACAAAAAAAGGACATTATGGATATTGTAGATAATGTCTATTCAAAGGAGATGAAACAAGGATGATAAAAATCAACAATGTATCAAAGTCGTTTGGTAATGTAGTAGCACTTGAGAATTTGTCATTAGAGGTTAATTCAGGCTCAGTGTTCGGCTTAGTTGGTTCTAACGGAAGTGGTAAAAGTACATTATTAAGAATACTTTCAGGTGTTTATACAGCTGATAAAGGTAATGTAAAAATAGATGACACGGATATTACAGAAAATGAGGATATAAGAGGTAAATGTGCTTTTATTTCAGACTTTCCGTACTTCTCAAACGGCTCTACACTTAAAGAGATCTCCTCTCTTTACAGAGCAATTTATCCTAACTGGAGCGATGAACGTTTTAAGGAACTTTGCGGTATGTTCCCAATAGACGCTAAAAAGAGAGTAATCAATATGTCAAAGGGTATGCAAAGACAGGTAGCATTGATTCTTGCTCTTTCAACACAGCCTAAGTACTTATTCTTAGATGAAATTTTTGACGGACTTGACCCTGTAGTACGTCAGCTAGTTAAAAAGCTAATAATTTCAGCAATTTCTGAAAATGAAATGGCAGTTATAATAGCATCACATAACTTGCGTGAGCTAGAAGATTTCTGTGACCATATAGGCTTTATGCACAAGGGTGGTGTTCTTCTTGAAAAGGATATCGACGATCTAAAGCTAGATTTACATAGAATCCAGATTGCGTTTAAAGAAGAGCTTCCTGAAGAAGTATTTGAAAAGCTTGATGTAGTAAGCTATAAATCAGCAGGTAAGGTATACAACATTGTTGTTCGTGGCGACTTAGAAAATGCTATGTCTGTATTAAAAGCATATAATCCTGTTTATCAAGAAGTACTTCCTCTTACACTTGAGGAAATATTTATAAGTGAAATGGAGGTGGCTGGATATGACATCGACAATATCCTTAAATAAAAGTAAAAAACCACTACTTAGTATGATTTTGTTGAGTATCAAAAATACTCTACCAATTACATTAATTTATTCATTCTTACTTTTTGTTTGTTTTCCAATGTACATCACATTATCAAGAAAAAGTGCTGTTTTATACAAATTTGATTATGTTAGTTGTCAAGAGCAACTTATGGAAATAGTTCCAACATTACTAGCTATATTTACAATCGTTACTGCTTGCTTTATGTTTAATATATATCATAAAAAACGTAGTGTTGACCTTTATGCATCTTTACCAGTAAAGAAACATACATTGTTTCTTTCAAAGTATTTTGCAGGCTTGATTGTAATTATACTACCTCTTGTAGTGTTTATGTCATTAGGACTATTTGCAAGCTTTGAGGTTAATTCATTAAATTCAATAGTTACATATAGCAGAATGCTTGCATATATTGTAAGTGTTATCAATATATATTCTATGCTTGCGTTTTTCGCAATGATTTGTGGTGGAGTTTTAGATACATTGGTATCATTTGGTGTTGTTAATATCGGTGTAGCAAGCTGTTTGTTTATAGGAATAAGCTTAATAGGCAGTATTGTACCTGGTTACTATAATATTGATGTTACTACAATAGACCGTTTCACATATATGTTGTTCTTTTCACTTTGTCCTTGTGTTATGCCATATATGGCAGGTACATTTGCAGATGTATATCGTGATTCTATTAGCGGTGAGCTAGTCTACAACCTCGGCGAGGATAGTTTAGCAGTTGAGACAAAAACATTAATAATATGGTTTGTTTTAGCACTTGTATATTTGGCAGCTGCTATAATTATAGCTAAAAAGAGAAGAAACGAAAATGTACAGAATGGTTTTATTTTTGGCTTCCCAAAAATAATAATTCAGGTTCTTGCATCAGGTGCAGCAAGCTTAATTCTTAGCTATTTCGTTGTAGGAGAATTAAGTTCTGAAAACACTGGATTTGAAACATTTTTATTTTTTATGCTTAGTACATTAGTAGGTTCTTTGTTAGGATACCTTATTGTTTCACTTGTTTATAATAAAGGACCAAAAAGATTTATTAAATCAATACCTACATTTATAGTTTCTTTTGTAGCAGTAGCTATGTTCTACTTATCTATTTCATTAGGTTTAGTAGGAGTATCATCTGTTCCAAAGGTAGACGATATTAAATCTGTTGCTGTTTTCGATGAAGATAGTTTTGATTATTATTATTATGATGATATGCCTGTAGTATTTTCAAGGGGAAATAGCTTTGAAAAGGCAAATTTCTTTATAGAAGATAAAGAGGTTATAAAGAATACAGTTGCTCTTCACCAGTCAATTGTAGACGGCTTACACGACGAAGCAGGAACTTTCTTCAATTTCGGTAGTTATAATTATTATTATGGGGTTCCAGATAGCGACACAGGCTATGAGCCAGGTTCTATAAGAATAGAATATATCCTTAATAATGGTAAAAAGATAACAAAGTCTTATTCAAGAGTTCATTTTAAATATGACGATATAAAGGATGAATTTAATTCTATTATAAGCTCTGATGTGTTTAAGAATCATTATTTCAAGATAGCAAATTGTGCTGATGCTGAAGAAGCAAATGTTTCTGCTATGAATATATATGCATCAAAAAGATATACAAATATAAATTCTTCTAGCACATATTCTCAGGATGCGTTTTTTGGAAATATTATAGGAGTTACAGCTGGTGATTCAGATTGGATAGAAAATGATAAGTATGATTCTGAAATGGTAAACAAGTTATTTTCTACACTACACGAAGAATTTTTGGCAGATAAGAATTACGCAGACACCTTAAAGGCAAAACAGTGTGAGTATGTTAAGCAAACTAGAGATAACTTTGAAGTATATGATGAGATAGTGTACAATATATGGATAAGCTACTCAACAAAGCTTAGTTATGAGGCTGCTGAAAAGATGATTGACAGTCTTGATGGTATTAAGCAAGGTATGCATTTCCAGGATCCTGATAACTTTATAACAATTACACAGGAGTCTTATCCAAAAACCTTTGAATTGCTTAATAATTATTTTGAAAATGAAAATGTAGATCAGCTTCATCTATATCCTAATTATTAATAGTTAACCCCTTTAATTTACATATAAAATCAAAAGCAAAAGAGAGCAGCCAGAGCGTTGTTCTCTTTTGCTTTTTGGTGATAATAAAGGAATTTATTTATCTTTATATCAAAATTGGTATATATAATATTCTAATTTACAAAAATGTAATTTTTAATGATATATTATAGTTGAAAAAGAGTTGCAATCTGTGTTATAATAAAAAACATAATCGGAAAGTAGGTGTTAATATGGCTGATTTATGCTACGGTTGTATGAAGGATTTGCACGGCGAACAAACTTGCCCTAACTGTGGTTTTTCACAGGATGCTGTACAGGCGTCACCATTTTTGCCATTAGGAACAAAGCTTGAGAACGATAGATATATTGTTGGCAAGGTTCTTGATAACAGATCTGATAGTGCCAGATATATTGGCTATGATGAAAAAGCGAATAAAATAGTTACCATAAGAGAATTTTTACCAAAGGATTTATTTAGTCGTTCTGAAAACAGTGCTGTTGTTACTGTTAAAAAAGGTAACGGTAAGAAATTTAATGAGTTAAAGCAACAGTTTATGCAGCTTGGCAATAAGGTAAAAGAGCTTAAAGACTGTGACTGCATAGTTAAGGTTGAATCAGTTTTTCAGGATAATAATACAGCTTATATTGTAAATGAATATGAGGATGTTATACCTTTTGGAGAATATGTTCAGCGTAGTGGTGGAAGATTAGAATGGGAGGTAGCAAGACCTCTTATTAAGCCATTACTTGAAGGTCTTGTTTCTATCTCAGAAAAAGGTATTGTCCATTTGGCAATATGTCCTGCAAACTTGGTTGTTACTCCTGATGGCAAAGCAAAGCTTAAGGATTTTGCAATTAAGGGAATAAGACAGGTTGGTGGAGATTTACCACCACAGCTATTTTCAGGCTGTAGTGCTTTAGAGCAATACGAAGAGAATGGTCAGCTTGACACAAAAACAGATATCTATGGTTTTTGTGCAACTCTATTTTTTGCTCTTACAGGTAAGCTACCTGCAGAGGCATTAAAAAGAAAAGATGACAGCCGTTTACTTATGAGCACAAGCATTGCTAAAAAGCTTCCTCCATTTGTTATCTCAACCCTTGCAAAGGGCTTGCAGATAAATAGAGATGATAGAATCTCTTCTTTTAGTGAGCTTTCTAAACAGCTTTCAGCAACTCCAACAGTACAGGCTATGCAGAGCGAAATCTCTAATACTCTAAAGGTAGATGTTCCACAGCCTGATGATAAAAAGAAAAAAATAAGCAATTTCCAAATGGGCGTTATCTCAATGCTTATTTCATTGGTTGTATTTGGTATAATAGGATATATGTGGCTTTCAACTAATCCACTTGATGGTATATTTGATGTAACTGAAAACGCAACAGAAGCTACAGATATTGCACCAGAACAGCTTGCAGATGGTTACACATATCCACCTGACAGTGAGTATTTCAGAGTGCCTGATTTTACAGGAAAAACTTGGGAAGAGGCAGTAGCAATTTCTTCGGAAACATCTGAATACTATATTTTCAAGGCTATTGATGAAGAATTTAGCGATACTGTTCCACAGGGTCAGATATGCAGACAAGCACCAGAGGCGAATAAAACTGTTTCTCGTGGTAATGATGGAGTTACAATTACTTGTACTATAAGTAAGGGTGCACAATTCCGTGCTTTGCCTGAGGTAGAAAAGGTAAACAAGGATGAAGCTACAGAAAAGCTTGTAAAAGAAGGCTTTATTGTAAATTCAACATTGTCATATAGTGACACAGTTGAGGCTGGTAAGGTTATTTCATATGCAGGTAACTCAAAAGCAGGTGATAAGCTAGAGTACGGTTCAACTGTTACTATTAGTATAAGCTTAGGTAAAAAGCCAGAGGCTGCTACTGAAAAGACTTTTGTATACGAAGAAGCAACAAATGCTCCTGTATCTGTACCGGTTGAAACAGCTCCTACTACACCAGTTGTAGCTGAAACAGAATAATTTAAAATGTAATTATATAATAATATAACAGCCACCAACAGTTGAAAAAGTTGGTGGCTGTTATAAATAGAGGCATTTGAAAAATCAAAAAATATTATTTTTGTAGATATTGAAGCTTTATGCTGTTTTCTACAATTCCTATAAGGTTAAGCATAGAGCTTGAACATTCTGAATAATTAACTGTTAACATTTCCTGAGAAAGGGCAGAGGGTGGATTGTTTAGTGATAATTGGATATCATTAAAGCCTTTGCTGTTTGTTATTGATGTAATCTCAGCCTCTTTAATTGACTGGTAAGCCAAGGTGTAGTTTGTATATGTTTCTTTTGGAATTGAAAACATAGCCTGTGGGTTTTGAGGATTTGTTGTATATAATATTCTAAATATTTTATATATCGAAGCCATCATATAGTCAGTTACAGTTGTATTGAGCTGATTGTTATTAGACTTCTCAACAACATCAAAAATAAGGTCAGTGGAGTTTTTAATAAGCTTTCTGTTTATCTGTGAAAGTGCATTTTTATAGCTTGTTGATGGACTGTTTTTAGAAGAATTATCTTTAGCAGAAGTAGAGCTATTGCGTTCAACAGTTCTGCCAAGCAAATAATCGCAGGAAACATTATAATAATCTGCTGTTTTTACAACAAAATCAAGTCCACATTCTCGTATTCCTTTTTCATAATGCGATAGCAATGCTTGAGATATTCCCAAGTCGTTAGCAACACGCTTTTGGCTCAATTTTTTTTCTTTTCTCAGTAATGTAATAATTCGTGAAAATTCTGTGTTCATTTTAACCTCGTGTAAATATTAATAATTTATTACTAAAATATACATATAGTATATTATAAAGCTGAATAAAAGTAAAGTTAAAACCATTCGTTAAATAATAAAATTTTTCAAGGAGAATACTATGAAATCTTACCAAATTCATTTTATAAGACATGGCTCTACAGTTGCTGATAATAAAGGTCAGTATATAGGTAGTACAGATGTACCATTGTCACAGCAGGGAATAGAAGATCTAAAAAAGTATGACGAGCTTTATAAATATCCGGGTACACCTATATTATATACAAGTCCTTTGTTAAGATGTATTCAAACCTGTAATGTGCTTTATCCAGCAATAAAACCAACTATAGTTTCAGGCTTAGCAGAATGTTCTTTTGGCGATTGGGAGGGTAAAACAGCTGATATGCTACAATCTGACTCTGCTTTTACAGCTTGGCTTGCTAACTCAAGAGACAATGCACCACCAAATGGTGAAAGTGGAATAGATTTTACCAAAAGGATATGTAAGGCTTTTGAAGGAATTGTAGCTAACCTAATGAATACAGGTGAAACAACAGCAGTTGTAGTAACACACGGTGGTGTTATTATGACATTGATGTCAATATATGGCTTACCACAGGCTGAATCATACCGTTGGCAGATGGATAACGGCTTTGGTTACTCAATAAGAATCACCCCAATGCTTTGGATGCGTGACAAGGTAGCAGAGGTATATGACTATTGCCCAAGAGAGGATAAAGAGGACTAATATTAAACTCTATTAAAAAATGGACTTCTCATAAATCCTTGTCCACTTTTTATCAGAGTTTAGTATAATAGACCTGTTCGATAACCGGAAAAATGTCGTAGGAACGAGTAATTTTTTCGTCAGACGACGCCAATTTTTCGTAGGAATACTATATGTCTTTCAAGAAAAATTGGCTAAGTATGACGGAAAAAGAACCGTTCAAACGGCGTTTTGGAGGTTATCGAACAGGTCTAATATAAAAACCGAAAAGCGATGTGTTTTTTACATCACTTTTCGGTTTTTTAATTACTTATGATATAATCTCTTATGCTCAAAGGTAGGCTCACAGCTTACGTTTATACCTAAACGTCTTAGATTACGCTCATCTTCATCGCTTAGAATAACAGTGAAGTGTGCATCACTACCCTTTAAATTTTCAAGCTGTTCAATTGCAGATTTAGCAACAGGATCGTCTAAAGCTGAAATTGTAAGTGCAAGCAGTACTTCATCGGTATGCAAACGAGGATTTTTATGCTGAAGATACTGAGTTTTTAAGTTACATATAGGCTCTAATACATCAGCTGAAATAAGATCTAATTTATCATCAATTCCACCTAAAGTCTTTAAGGAATTAAGCAATAATGCAGATGCAGCTCCGAGCTTATCAGAGGTTTTTCCTGTTACAACCTTTCCGTTTGGTAATACTATAGCACCGGCAGGAGCCTCTGTGGTTTCTGCTTTTAGTAGGGAGGCTGATACAGCAGGGAAAATATCTGTGGTTATCTTTGCTTTGTTCATAAGAATTTCAAGCTTAGTAACCTCATTTTCATTATTACTTCTACCACGATAACGCCTTACACACGCAGCATAATAACGACGTAAGATTTCCATTTTAGATGCTGCACGGCAAACCTCATCATCTATAATACAATTTCCAGCCATATTTACGCCCATATCTGTTGGAGAGTTATAAGGTGAGCTACCCTGAATACGCTCAAACATAGTGTTAAGCACAGGGAAAATTTCAACATCACGGTTGTAGTTAACTGCTGTTTCTCCATAAGCCTCCAAGTGGAATGGATCTATCATATTGACATCATTCAAATCAGCAGTTGCAGCCTCGTAAGCAAGATTTACAGGGTGCTTTAAAGGTAAATTCCAAATAGGGAAGGTTTCAAATTTAGCATATCCGGCAGTAATTCCTCTTTTATGATCGTGATAAAGCTGACTTAAACAGGTAGCCATCTTACCACTGCCAGGGCCAGGTGCAGTTACCACAACTAAAGAACGACTTGTTTCTATATAATCGTTTTTACCTAAACCTTCTTCACTTACAATATGAGTTACATCTGAAGGATATCCTGCAATTGGATAATGTCTATAGCAACGTACACCTAATGAGGTAAGACGCTTTAAAAAAGCATTTGCCGAAGGCTGATTGTTATAACAGGTTAAAACAACACTTCCTACATATATTCCCATTTCACGGAAGGTATCTATAAGACGTAAAACGTCATCGTCATATGTTATACCTAAATCTTCACGTACTTTATTAGTTTCAATATCAGAAGCATTTATTACAATTACAAGTTCAACATCTTCTTTTAGCTGTTGTAGCATTTTTATTTTACTGTCAGGGGCAAAACCAGGTAGTACTCTTGATGCATGATAATCATCAAAAAGCTTACCACCAAATTCAAGGTATAGCTTACCTCCGAATTGGTCTATACGATTACGGATTTGCTCTGATTGCATAATCAAATATTTTTGGTTGTCAAAACCGATAGGCTTCATTCTATTTCCTCCTAGCGTGTTATTTAATTAGTATACCACATTATTGCCAAAAATTAAAGAAAAATTTCCAAACATCAAAAAGAAAGCTGTTTATAGATAATCAATTAAACAAAAATCTACTTACCAGTTGAACCAAAGCCACCTGTATTACGCTCAGTTTCATCTATCTGATCTACAATAGTAATTTCAGGTATGGCAACAGGCATAACCACCATTTGAGCAATACGGTCGTTTGGGTTTATAGTATAGCTTGTATTGCTTGAATTTTGCAAGCCTACACAAATCTCTCCACGATAGTCGCTATCTATTACTCCAACTCCATTTGATAGTGCAATGCCATGCTTTATTCCCAAACCACTTCTTGCAAATATAAAAACAGCATATTCGTTGCTTGGTAAGGCTACTGCTATTCCTGTAGGGATAGTAGTACGTTCAAAAGGCTGTAGAGTTATAGGCTCTGTAATACAGGCGTGCAAGTCCATACCAGCAGAGCCTTTAGTAGCCCTGTTAGGTACTAAAGCGTTTTCGTTTATCTTTTTTATTTTAAGCTCCATTAATTTCAATCCTTTTTTTATTATAGTACACCTTTGTAGTATAATCCTCTAGTGTGACCACCTGAAATTTTATTTTGCTGTTTAACAGAATTTAAAGCGTATAGCTTTTGTTCAGGTGTTTCTGTTGTAAATAGCATTATATTAAAGTCAGCAGATTTAATTTCTCTAAGTCTGTCACCCATATAAAGAGGTACACTGTTGTAAATTTGGGTACAGCCTCCACTGCATTTATATGGAAAGCTGATTTCTTTTCTGTCAGTTATATAATTAAGCCCACCACATTCAGCACAGCCTTTAGTTTTAGAATTTAATCCAGGACAATTTCGTGTGAGCATTAGTGGTAATCTACCATATATAATAGATCCAATTTTCATATTACCACCTAAAGCGTTAATCTGTTGTAAAGTAAGCTCAAATGATGTTGTTAAATCAAGCAGTCCTAATTTTTCAAAGAAAATTACAGACTCTGTATTTGTAACGTTAAGTCTGAAACCACCATGAATTGTTAGGTTAAATTCTTTACAAAGGGGGATAGCTCCTAGGTTGTTTACTAAAGCGTGAGTAATTCCATTTTCCTTTGCTTTTTTCAGATTTTGTCTAATCTGTTCTTCTCTACCAAACATACCTGCAAAAATTTCAATTCCAAGAGTAAAGCCCTGTCTTGATAAATGCCTGATAACATCTACAGGTGTATTTTCTGGAATAAATACAAGCTCACATTCAGTAAACTGTTCCGGAATATCCCAGTCGGTAAAAACAGCTCTCAATGGTACATTTTCTTTTGTTGCTCTTGTGTTTATACTATCAAGCGTAATTTCCTTTATTGGTTCAAGTACCTTGTTCTTGAGTTTTTCTGTAAGCTCAGCAAGTGCATTTCTGCGTAAATTATTAAGAGTAGACATAGGAAGAGTAACCCCTTCATCTATATTGCAATTAATTTTATTTACAAAGTAGGGAGTACCACCTGTTTTTGAAAGCTGTGCAGAGGCTCTTTCACAATCAAGAGGCTTGTTAATGGCAACCTGACCATTTTCACCTGTAACTGTAACAGCTGTACCATTTTCAGCTGTTACACTAAGCTGTGCAGGTATATCCTTTTGAAGTGAGAAGCTCATATCCAAAGCAATATGCTGATATTCATTTTTATAGATAGAATGTATTTGGTTAAGTATCTTAGGTGTAGCAGAAATTACATCGTCCTTTTGTCGTGTACCGAACATTTCAGCACCACGCTTGCCGGTATAATAACCATCAGTAAAGCCAGAGCGTGAAAATACACTTCTTAATTGATTACAGCTTTCTTCACTTGCAAAGCCCAAATCATAAAATTGTCTTGCAACATTTACTGCTGAGGCAACATACTCTGGTCTTTTTAATCTGCCTTCAATTTTAGCAGAGGTTACACCGATTTCGCTTAAATCTCTAAGATTTTCAAGTATAGACATATCTTTAAGCGAGAGATCATTTCCTGTACCGTTTTCAACCATAAATGGCAGTCTACAGGTTTGTGCACATTGTCCTCTGTTGCCACTTCTGCTACCAAGTAAAGAGCTGAAATAGCATTGCCCCGATACACTCATACATAATGCACCGTGTACAAATACCTCAAGCTCAATAGGGCATAGCTTAGCAACCTCAATTATTTCATTTCGTGACATTTCTCTTGAAAGCACCACTCTGGTAAATCCAAGCTCATATAATAGCTTAGCCCCCTGTGGTGTGTGTATGCTCATCTGTGTTGAGCCGTGCAAATGTAGACTAGGCATAGCTTTGTGTAATAGGTTAGCAAAGCCTACGTCTTGTACAATTATTGCATCAACCTGAAGCTTATATGCTTGCTGTGCTATATCTAATGCTTTCGGTAATTCATTGTCGGTGATTAGCGTATTCATTGTTAAATATAGCTTAACACCTCTGCTATGGCAAAATTCAATAGCTTCCTTGAGTTCATTTATATCAAAATTTTTAGCTGATGCTCTCGCACCAAATTGGGTAGTACCCACATATATAGCGTTAGCACCCGACCTTACGGCAGCAATTAATGCTTCCATAGATCCAGCGGGTGCTAAAATTTCAAAATTTTTCATAAAAATAATATTCTCTCCGTAAAATGATATAAAGCTGTGTCTCAAAATAAAAATAACAGATTGATTCCAATAATAGATTTTACTATTATCGGAATTTTCAGTTATTTTTATCATTACAAATACTAATTAAGAGAAATCCTCGTCAGTAACAGTTTCGTCGATACTACTGTTATTAAGGTTGGATGATTTTACCTTTGTATTTTTTACAGCTTTTGTGTTTTTATTATTTGTTTGAGGAGTATCCTCTTCTGTATATATTCCGGCTTTAAGGTCTGCAATAACCTTGTGCAAGCCAGCCTTTTCTTCTCTTAGTTGAGCGTTTTCAATAATCAGTCTGTTAAGTCTAAAGGTTGCGTCTTTTGCTATAGCCTCGCAATCATCAGCCTTTTTTATAAGCTCTCTTGTTATTACACGTTCCTTTTCAAGCTGATCACAGTAGTTAAGAGCGGCAACAATTGTAGCCATCTGTAAAGATAGCTTAGGGTCGCTGTCGTCTAAATACTTAATACGTTCATCTACAATTTTTGCGATTTTTTGAATATATTGTTCGCTTTCATCAGCAGTAATTACAAACTGACTTCCACATATCTTTAATCTGACCCTTGTTTTTTTGTTTTCTTCACTCATTACATTCACTCCTTAAATAGAAGTACAGATATATAAATAATTATACTACATTTATATATTTTATAAAAGGGTTTTACAAAATTTTTATAAAATATAATTTAAAAAGGGAAGCAATTGTCGAAATAGCTCCCCTTAAAAAATTTATGATATTAGATTGTTGGTATACGCTTTTTATTAAGCTTTTCTTCAAGCTTTGCGTTTTTTCTGATTTCTTTAGGTGTTGTACCGTAAATTTTCTTGAAATCTCTGTTAAATAAAGAAATATTATTGTAGCCTACAGCTGTAGCAACATCAAGAATATTATAACGAGTTGTTTCAAGTAATTCTATAGCCTTATTTAAACGACACTTGTTTATATAGCTGATACAGGTTGTGTGTGTATATTCTCTAAATAGCTTCATAAAGTGGCTACTACTAATACCTACATATTCAGCAATTTCATCAATTGTCAAAGATCTACTATAATTCTGGTCAATAAAATCAATTGCACTGCAAATTGCATTTTCACTCTTATACTTAGCTTTTTCTCTGTTACTTCTTTTATTGATATGTCCACATTTGAATAATGTCATAAAATATCTTAGTAGTGCGATTTTTATTTCTAATTCGTAAAGGTGTTCCTTCTTGTCTGCAAGCTCTTTTATATTGTCTAAATAGTTTTTAAGCTCGTCATAAATAGGGTCATCCTTTTTGATAACGCAAGTAACCTCATAATCGCCCATTTTTAAAGGCTTGAAATACTTTTCTGTACAGCAACCGACATTTTCTGAATATAAAAGGTTAGGTAAAAAAGCGTATGAGCGATATTTCAGGGTAGGACAAGATTTATAAACAGAGTGAACAGTATCAGGCTTTATATATACAATGTCGCCTGTTTCAGCGCTGTTTTTTCTGCCATCAATATAATAGTCACAGCTACCATCTGTAATATAGTGGATTTCAATTTCAATATGATGATGTGGCATAATGAAATCATTTCCTAGAATTTCACAATCTTCAATTTCAAGAGGTATAGAGAAATTATAATCTCTTTTATAGATGTTGTTAAAAATTCTTTCGTTCATTTGGGCATTCTCCTTTTTTGAATTTGTACTAAATTGCACAAAAATATACCTTGTTTTAATTCAATTATAACATAATTATTTTCAATAATCAACATTTATAAACAAAAATTTTCCAAAATAGCAAATTTGAGAATGTTATCGTTTTACTTTTTAAAGTCCTATTGCAATTTGTGCAATATTAATCTATCTGCAAGTTGCTCTAAAATATATTATTTCCATATGTTAAATAGTATTCATAAAAAAATGATATTACTATAGTTTTGCTATTTAATACATAGCCACAGTAATATCGTTTAAAAGCTTATAAAAAGAATAGGGTTATATATTACATTAAACTGCGTTGGTTAAGAGCTTGCTTTGTTTAGAGAATATTAACAAATAATATTGACAAAAAGGAAATATATGCTAAACTGTATTTGTTAAAATATGTTAAAAAATAAGATTATATAGAGGATTTTGCTAATATAATAATAAATTTTTTAACGGATTTACACAAAAAATATATTTACGGAGGTAGAACATGAAAAAAATAATTTCAATCTTATTAACCCTTACAATGGTTTTGTGTATAACAGCATCAATTCCATTAAGTGCGTCAGCTGCAACAACAGACAATGTTGAAAGTGGTCTTACATACACTGACAAATATGGTGTATGGACATATGAATTAACAGAAGATGGTAATGGCTACAAAATTACAGATCATGATAGAAGTGTGACTGAAATTAAAATACCAAGTGAAATAGATGGTATTCCTGTTACTGAAATAGGTGAAGGTGCTTTTTATCGTGATGCTCTGATTAGCGTAACAATTCCAGAGAGTATCGCTACTATTGGCTATGCTGCATTTAGTACTTGTAGTAGTCTAACTAGTGTAACAATTTTAGATGGAGTTACTACTATTGGCGAATGGGCATTTAATGCTTGCAGTAGTTTGACCAGCATAATACTTCCAGACAGTGTTACTAGCATGGGAGATTATGCATTTTTTTCTTGTAGTAGTTTGACTAGCGTAACAATTCCAGATGATATCACTACTATTAATTGTTCTGCATTTAGTCATTGTATTAGTCTAACTAGTGTAACAAATTTAGATGGAGTTACTACTATTGGCAAAGAGGCATTTGAGATGTTGCTTTGCAAATAAAATGCAAAAAAATTGCAAATAAAATACAAAAAACCTGCTATCAAATTCAATAGCAGGTTTTTATTATTATGCATAATTATTCATTTTTTGTGAGCGAGTATCACTGAAATATTTCGTAAAAAAGCACCGATTAAAGGTGCTTTTTTCGGTTGCCGTGTTGCTCAATAATAAGATTTTTATCGGTTATACGTTCTCTATTGGGAATGTACTCTATCAAATCTGTAACTGAACACTCCAGCACCTCGCATATCCTATCAAGGTGTTCTAAGCTGATTTTGTCAGTGATATCGTGATACCAGTCATTAATCGTCATAGGACGAATACCAGTTCTCCTGGATAATTCAGCTTGAGTCATACGCTTTTCTCCTAATATGCGAGACAAATGTAATATTACCATAATAACGCCCTTATACATTATATCAGCATAAGAGTTATTATAGCTGTATTTGATATAATATATCGAATATTGATATTTATATCAACTTTATAATAATAACAAATTTAAGAGCTTACTCAACTATTATCCAATCTTCTGCAAACATATCAGACTGACTAGCTAACCAACCAATACAAACACTTTTATCAGATGTTCTCATTGCAATACTTTCGTTAATGATAGGCATTTCTAAATCTGTAATATTGGAATTTGTCCAAAATCCATCAGCTATTACCTCAAAGATATACATACCCTTACCATTCCAACCCTTACGAGCAACTTTCTTTCCTTGTTTTATAAGTCTGATAGCTTCTCCAAAAGAAAAAGTTTTCACAGCTAAATCAATATTACTATCTTCAGCGATTTCCCATTCATTAGAAGCGATATTGCTAAGGGTGTAGAATACATCTTCTGTTTCTCTAATATCAAGAATATCACCATTCTTGCAATACATCTTTACTGTATCATCTTCTTTTACCCAGTAACCTTTCCAATGTGGTAGTTTAATCTTCAAGCCTGCTTTCAAGGCTTCTAATGCTTTTGTAAAATTCATAATATCAAAACCTTTCCTTTTTTAAAGATATTTTAGAAATTAATTCTATTTAGTAATTAGTTATTATAACTTCCTTGAAATTACTACGATTAGCGGTATTGCTGGAAAGCAAATTTGTTCTGTTTATCTCAATAATATTATAATCCTTATACATTTCTCTGATAAGTTCACAATCGTTATAACTAAGTATAAAACGACCTTTAATAGACTTTAAAAGACTGTTTAAACGTTTATGATCACTTATTTTAAAATCAAAAGCAGTATAATATTTTTCTGTATCCACATAGGGTGGATCTAAGTAAAACAAGGCTTTGGGACGGTCATAGGTTTTGATTAGCTGTTCAAAACCCCTGTTTTCGATGATAACTTTACTTAATCGTTTTTGATAGTCTGGCAATCTAGAAATTATATTATTAATACTTTTAGGTGCTGTTGCAAACGAAGTTTTTGTACTTCCAAAGCTGCACTTGATTATATACAGATATCTTGCTGCTCTCTGTAAATCAGTTAATTGAATATTGTTTTCAATCTGATATCGGTATTCATTAAACAACTCTCTACTTTGTAACCAATCTACTTCTTTTTGTAGTTCGTCACAGTTACATTTAATTTGTCTGTAGAGATTTATTAAATTTCCGTCAATATCGTTAAATACTTCCATTTGTTTTGGGTGCTGTTCCTTGCCGAACAGCACCCATCCAGCTCCACCAAACACTTCTATATATCTTTCCGTATCCTCAGGAATCAGTGGTATTATATACTTTTTCAAACGATTTTTGCCACCAATCCAACCAATAAAACTATTCATTTTTATTCCTCCTAAATAACATTTTAGGGACGTTATTATGGAAGAAATCAGGGAGCAAGCTAATGCTCACTCCCTGTGAATTACTTAGATTTTATCATCCTACTGTAAATATCACTTATCTTTTCCCAGCCAAACATTGCTACAAAGGCTACAAAGAAACCTGCTATAATGCTGGCTGCTATCATATACCAATGTATTTGCATATAGTTGTACTGTGCATAGGCTATGTATGCTCCTGAAGTAATAGCTACCGACAAACTTAGCACTACTAAAGAAGTAGGTATTTTACTTAATATCGGAATTTCCTTAACAATCTGTGTTATTAAGGAAACAACAAAAGCCAAGCCACCTATTAGTGCTATTAACGCAGTACTATCATTAATTAAATCAATCATATGTATCACCTTACACTTTCAAATTATCCACAGCATTTGACATAGCTGATTTAGCTTCTGCTAACACTGTATTCCTGTCGCACTTGCGAACATCGACAATAGCCTTATTGATCGCATTATGTAGTGCTGTAATTGTGTTCTTACCTGCAATACCGTCAATCTCTAGCTTGTACTTTTCCTGTACTTCCTTAGTAGCCTTTAGTGTACCCTCACCGAATACATTATCTGGGTTTACTGTTTGTGTAATCAAGCCTAGTGTTTCTGCCTGAATAAGTAAAGTTTTATAAGCTAGTACTCCATCGCCCTTATCGCCTTTTGTAAAGTTATTCATTTTCTTTTCCTCACTTTCTTTTTTAACTTCGTAGTTTGGTCTGAAATAGCCGTTAATAACACCGTTACTACGACTATATCGCTTATACATTACACTTGAGTAATCTGCGTTGTTGCTTCCTGTATTACCTTCTATTGTATATATATACGCACTATCTGCACTATATACATATCCCAAATGGTCACTATGG
>JAXJUF010000041.1:0-8939 GCA_036309185.1 Acutalibacteraceae bacterium | reverse complement strand
GAATTCTACATATATTCTCTAACCAACGACAGGCAACAGCTTAGTTGCCGTTGCCTGTTTTCGCTTTTCTTATTTTCGGGTTACCCCAACTATTGACATAGAGCCTTTTTTATTTATCTGTTCAATTTCATTTTACAATTTACCATAAATAAAAAAGCAACCCAAATTACTATTTCAAGTAAATTCTGATTGCCTTTTATGATTTTTAAATTTTGTAATTAAACTATAACTGAAATTTTATTAGGAGTATCTGATAATGTTTTTTGTAGATTTAAATTACATTCTATTGCAGTTTTAACTGCATTTATTGTATTCTTTGTTATTATTTCACCTGGTGTTATTATCGGTATTCCTGGTGGATATACCCAAATATATTCAGCTGAAATCTTTCCTATTGAACGGGATACTTCTACCTCTTCTGTTTCGGAATAAACTGAGTCAAGAATAGTTTTTGAAATAGGTGGTAGCTCTGATATTGTTGTAAAAAGAATATCTCGGTTAACTTTAAAAATGCTTTTATCTATTTCTATCAGAGCATTAGCTAATACCTCTAAATTCTCTTTAGGGTCTGCTACCGAGGTCATTGCAATAACATAATCTGCACTGCACATTTCAAGCTCTATATTATATTGCGTGCGTAAAATATCCATAAGCTGGCTACCATTAATAGAGGTGCCAACAGTTGAAATAACTATTTTGCTATTATCAAAAGCATAGAAATTATCCGATATGGTATAGGATAAAATCGAAAGCTTTTTAAGGCTTGCTACTTTATTCTTAAAGTAAAGTAAATTATCATTCCAGTTACTGAAAAGCTCTTTATTTTCCTGTACAAAACGAATACAGCTATCTATTGATGACATAAGAAGATAAGAGGGACTGCTTGTTTGAAAAATTGAGAGCTGTCTTTGTAATTGTTCCTGTTTAATTATATTTGAATTAAGGTGGACTAAGGCTGTTTGAGTAAGGCTTGGTAGTGTTTTGTGCAGGCTTTGTATTATAATATCTGCACCAGCTTTTACAGCCCCGTATGTAAAAAATTCTGAAATATCAAGGTGACTACCGTGTGCTTCATCTATCAATACAGGAACACCAAAGCTGTGGGCAATGTCTGCAATGCTTTTAATATCACTTATAACTCCTTCATAGGTTGGGCTGGTTAATATAATAAGTGATATCTTTTCCCTTTTGCTAAAGCTTTCATTCAAAGCATTATAAATCATTTTAGGATTCACAGAGGAATATGCAGGTAAATTTTCAAGCAAATTTGGTACAATATATTTTGGGATTAGATTGCAAAGCTCAATAGCGTTATAGATTGACTTGTGACAATTTCTTGCTACAAGTACTTTATCATTTGCTTTTGTACAGGCTCTTATTCCTGCTAAAATTCCACTTGTACTGCCATTTACAAGAAAATAGCTTTGTTTACTCCCCCATACTGCCTGTGCGTTTTGTTGACAATCTTTTATAATTTCTTGTGGTTCGTGTAAATCGTCCATTGAGTAAATTTCTGTAAAATCATACTCTACACCAAGCTTTTCAAGATATTCTGCAAACTTTATATTCCTCTTATGCCCAGGCATATGTAAGGGGGTTACTTTTTTATTATTGTAATTTTCTAAATGTTCTAGTAATGTCATATTGTTTTAGTCCTATTATAAATATTCATTGTATATAATCAAATTAGAGATATTGTAGAATTTTCTAATACATTTGGAAGTAAAGAATAAATATCGCAACCACATAGCTTATCAAAGTGCTTTTTTGCTTTTATAAAAGCCTTCCATTTTTCAATTGTATGCTCGGTTACACCATTTCTTATTGCAACATCTACAAAACGTTTTTCCATAATACATGCACCACTCGGCAAAGAAATTGCATCACATAATTGTATCAAAATATCATAATTATCATATTCGATATTTTTAAGAAAGTCTTGCAAAAACTCAATCTGTTCGCACGAACAATCATATTCACATGAGAATGTATTTATATTCTTCAATGGAAATGAATGAGTTAAACAAATTCGTGCTATATCTTTTTCTCCTAAACTTATCATATAATCATATCCATCAAAAATATGCTTTATACCTGTTACACCTGATCTACGTCCTATATCGTGTAATAAGCCCATAACATATGCTTTATCGCTATCCATATCCTTTATTCTTTCAGCAATTAACTTGGCATTTTCAGCAACAGATATACTATGCTGTTCCCATTTACCTGGATTAAGCTGTACAGCTGATTTTAGCTCCTTTTGAGCCTCTGATAAAGTCAACATAATAATTTTCTCCATAAAATTCATCATAGCATTACACCCCACACTAAAGCTTTGTGTGGGGTGCGATAAATAATTATGCCATTGATTCTATTCGTTTTTTAAGTAATTCCTTATTTTGCTTTTGTGCTTTTATAACCTTCATTCTTGAAAATTCCTCTCTATCCATTTCGTCGAGAGCGTCGGTTATAAATTTAACATTAGCTTCAAATCTTGGAATCATAATATTTTTCAAGGCATTTGCTCTTCTTTGTGTTGTTTTTATAGCTACAGCCAATCTATAAACACTGTTTTCTATTTCTGCAAGCTCAGCAGTAAGCTTTTTTACCTGCACAAATTTAAATCGTGCATCGTCAAGCTCGCTGTTTGTAGCATACATTCCATAATCAAGTGGAATTTTAGTATCATCACAGTTTATAGTTACTATCGGAATTTCTACACCCATTACACTTCTATATGTTAGCTGAAGTGAGTCTTCAACAGGTATAGAGTTTGCTCTGGCACTGTTAAAGCCTAATGTAATATTGGCTGTTTGCAGGCTAAGATATGCCTGACTATAGGCATCATCAATCTTACTTTGAATTTCATTAGCCTTATCAATAAGCGTCATCATTTCTCTTATAAGAATATTACGCTTTTTATCCATAAGGTCATAGCCAACCTTAGCAAGAGCTAATGACTTTTTTGTGTTGATTAGATTACCTTTTGTTGCAACTGCATTATTTGCCATTTTCTCTCACCTACCCTTTGAAAATAACTCTAGGATATTACACCTTATCGTTGGAGTGTTTAGCCTCGTACTCCTCTATATTTTCTATATAGTGAGCATTTAAAATGGTATCGTCTACTCTATCAAGCTCATTTTTAGGTAGATGTGAAAGCAATCTCCAGCCTAAATCAAGACTTTGCTCGATACTTCTGTTAGCAGTGCTACCCTGATTAACAAACTGCTCCTCGAATAGCTTGCCAAACTTCATATATTTTTTATCAACAGCAGAAAGCTCCTCTTCACCGATAACAGATGAAAGTGAACGAGCATCCATTACTCTTGCATATGAAGCAAATAGCTGGTTTGCCAAAGGCTGGTGGTCTTCTCTTGTAAAGCCTTTACCTATACCATCCTTCATCAATCTTGAAAGTGAAGGAAGAACTGATACAGGTGGATAAATACCCTGTCCTTGAAGACTTCTATCAAGAACTATCTGCCCCTCTGTAATATATCCTGTAAGGTCTGGGATAGGATGAGTAATATCATCATTAGGCATAGTAAGAATAGGAATCTGTGTAACAGAGCCTGTTTTTCCTTGAATCATACCTGCACGCTCGTAAAGTGAAGCAAAGTCTGAGTAAAGATAACCAGGGAAGCCCTTTCTTCCTGGGATTTCACCCTTTGAGGTACTAAATTCACGAAGTGCCTCTGCGTATGAGGTCATATCTGTCATAATAACAAGCACATGCTTATTCTGCTCAAATGCAAGATATTCAGCTGTGGCAAGGGCACATCTTGGTGTAAGTATACGCTCGATAATAGGGTCGTTAGCAAGGTTAAGGAACATTACAACTCTTTGAAGTACACCTGATTCTTCAAAGCTCTTTTTAAAGTAATCGGCTACATCGTTCTTTACACCCATAGCAGCAAAAACAATAACAAAGCCCTGACCCTCTTCATCAGCAATTTTTGCTTGTCGTACAATCTGTACTGCAAGCTCATTGTGGCTCATACCTGAACCTGAGAATATTGGTAGCTTTTGACCACGAATAAGAGTTGTAAGTGTATCTATAGTAGATATACCTGTATTGATATAGTTTTGTGGATAAATACGTGATACAGGGTTGATTGGAGAACCGTTTATATCGTACTTCTTTTCTGGGAAAACATCACCAAGACCGTCGATAGGCTCACCTGAACCATTAAATACACGACCCACTATCTCTGGAGATAATGGCATTTCCATTGGATGACCTGTTAGTCTTGTTCTTGTGTTTTTCATTGAAATTGCACGTGTTCCTTGAAAAACCTGAACTACTATACGCTCACCCTCTATAGTTACTATTCTACCCTTACGGATAGAGCCATCGTCTAAACGAATGTCGACAACTTCATCGAAAAAAGCGTCTTTTACTCCGTCGATAACTATAAGTGAACCGTTTATTTCTTTAACGCCCACGTAATCTATAATCATTGGTGCTTACCTTCTTTCAATGAATTTATATCTGCACAGCTGTAATCTGTGCAATCTTTTCGTCTATTTCTTTTATATAATCATCAAACATTTCAAGCTTTTTATTTGGGATATCGTACTTCATTTTTAGAAGCTTATCAAACAAGCCCTGCTCAAGAACTCTATTGATTGGAATATTAGCTGAAACTAAATGCTTTGTTTTTTCATAAAGGTGAATAATAGTCTTCATCATTAACAGCTGTTTCTCGATGGTAACATATGTATCATCGGGATGGAAAGCATTCTGCTGTAAATAGCCTACTCTTATTACCTTAGCTATTTCGATAACAAGCTTTTGGTCATCTGGCAATACATCTGCACCAATAAGCTTAACAATCTCCATAAGTGCACTTTCTTCTTGTAATAAAGCACTGATACTGTTACGGCATTTTATAAACTCTGTGCCATAATTTTCTTCGAACCATTTGTCTAAATCTGTAAAATACTCGCTGTAGCTACCAATCCAGTTGATTGCAGGATAGTGTCGTGCATACGCAAGTGATTTATCTAATGCCCAGAAGCAACGAATAAATCTTTTTGTGTTCTGTGTAACAGGCTCGGAGAAATCACCGCCCTGTGGAGATACTGCACCTATAATTGTAACTGAGCCTTCACCACCACAAAGAGGTTTAGCTCTACCTGCACGCTCGTAGAACTCTGCAAGACGTGATGGAAGATAAGCTGGATAACCCTCTTCGGCAGGCATTTCTTCAAGTCTACCTGAAATTTCTCTTAAAGCCTCTGCCCAACGAGATGTAGAGTCAGCCATAATAGCTACATCGTAGCCCATATCTCTATAATACTCAGCCAATGTAACACCTGTATATATTGAAGCCTCTCTAGCTGCAACAGGCATATTTGAGGTATTGGCTATAAGCACTGTACGGTCTGTCATTGGTCGATTGTTCTTAGGGTCTATAAGTGCTGAAAACTCCTCAAGAACCTGACTCATTTCATTACCACGCTCACCACAACCAACATATACAATTATGTCAGCATCGCACCATTTTGCTATTTGGTGCTGTGTCATAGTTTTACCTGTACCAAAACCACCTGGTACAGCAGCTGTACCACCCTTTGAAACAGGGAATAATGTGTCTATAACTCTTTGACCTGTGATAAGTGGAATTGTTGGTGACAATCTTTCTTTTACAGGACGAGGTGTTCTTATAGGCCATTTCTGGCAAAGTGTAAGGCTGTACTCATTACCATTATCAAGCTCTAGTGTTACAATAGTATCCATTAGCTTATACATACCATTTTTAGCTACACTCTTTACCTTACCATTTACATTTGGTGGCACAAGAAGTCTATGCTCAATAACAGGTGTTTCTGGCAATGTAGCATAGATTTGACCTGATGTGAGATAGTCACCAGCCTTAACCTTTAAAGTTACATTCCACTGCTTTTCTATATCAAGAGATGGTACTGAAACACCTCTTGATATGAATGCACCACTTTGCTCTGCAATTGCCCCCAGTGGACGCTCTATTCCGTCAAAAATATTTGTAATTATACCCGGACCAAGCAAAACATTCATAGGAGCACCAGTACCAACTACTGGATCTCCTGGCTTTAGCCCTGTGGTTTCTTCGTAAACCTGAATTGTAGTAAGCTCATCTGTGATAGTAATAACCTCACCTACAAGCTTTTGTTCACCAACATATACCATTTCCATCATAGAAAAGGATTTTGTTTTTAACACAGTAACAACAGGACCATTGATACCGTATACTACATTCTGATTTTCCATTTAAAATCATTTCCTCTCTGTGGAGATTGTATTATTTAATCTGCAAAGAAGCGTTAGCATAGAACCACTCTCTTTGCTCCTCTAGTTTAGTATCCAGTGTTTTGTCCACTGCAATTTGCTGGCTTGGGCAGTAAACTCTTAGTCCACCTATTAAAATATCGGCTACCTCTTTTACTGTTACTTCGCCTTTAAAAATACTTGATATTTTATCAGCGTATTTCATATCTTGCTTATTAAGACAAATTTCAACTGTTGAATCCTTAAAGAAATCAGCACATTCCTTAGCGTAAGAAATCAGCTTATCCTGATATGCTGATGTTTTTGTGTATTCCTGCAGATTTGTTTTAGCTTTTTCAAAAACTTCCTTTGTTATCTGCTGACGCTTTTTAAATACTTCAAGATTACCCTCTGCCTCTTTTTTTGCTAAATCAGCAGCAATTGCAGATTTCATTGCATCCTGCTCTTTATGAATAAGGTTGTAAGCATCTACTAAGCCCTCTTCCTCTGCCTTTTGCAAAGACTGCTTTTCGAAAAGCTCTGTTTCGCTTGTCATAGCTTCTCGCTGTTGTTGTGCATATTTTTCTATTGCAGATAAAAATTTGCTTTCGTTTTCGCTATAGCTTTTGCTTGTTTTTGCAGGTTTGTCGTTAGCCATAATGGTAACTCCTCTCGCAAAATTTATAATTTGATACCGATAGCATCCTGTACATAGCGTGTAATAGAATCCTTTGTACGACCGTTGCCGTGTCTGTCAGGTATTTCTACTATTAATGGACGAGATCGGTTTAGCTTTAATTCGTATATAAGCTCTGGACAAAGTGACACAAGGCGTTCTGTCATAAGTATTACAGCTATATCCTCTGTATCCATAGCCTCTTCAAGTGCTTTACGTACCTCTGGCTCTTGGTGTACTACTACACCCTCAATGCCAGCAAGACGCATACCTAGCTGTGTGTCTACATTATCACTTATTAAGTAAAAACGCATACTCTCACCATCTTTAATATGTTAATAAATTAACACTTTGTGTAGATAAGAATTGAGATAAGCATACCATAGATAGCTACACCCTCACCAAGTACAACGAAAATAAGAGCCTTACCAAATGCCTTAGGATCTTCTGATGTTGCACCGATAGCTGCTGGAGCTGCACCTGCTACTGCTATTCCGGCACCAACACAGGCTACACCTGTTGACAATGCACAAGCAAGCAAACCAAGACCATTTGTCTGTGTTGCAACAGCTGTTGCAGCCTCGGCTGTTTCAGCTGCACCTGCTACCATTGGGAACACTGTACAGCAGATAAGAACTGCTGCAAATGAAAGAATCTGTAAAGCTACTGACTTTTTTCTTTTAGCACCACGGCTAACTGCTGTTTTTGTTACTAAAGCTGATGAGATAATGAATATAATTGGTAATAAAAGTAATAGAAATTCCATAATGTAAATCCTCCGAATATAATTAAATATAATTCATTAAAAATACTTAAATTAATTTTTTATCTTCTGTTTTTCTAGACGTATAGCTGTAAACTCTCTACCAGAGCCACTGTAGAAACGACTGAACATCTCATAAAACTCAAGACGAAGTGTCTGAATTGAAACAAGAAGTGCCTCAAGTGCAATAACAAATAGGTTACCGAATACAAGTATAGCTATACCACCGATACTAGCTACACCACCTACAAGCTCTATAAGGATAAATACAACCATCATCAAGCCTGCGTGTACCATTACAAAAGCACCTACTCTTAGGAATGACATTGTATTTGAAAGGTAGGAAAGTATTACCTCAAACATTTCAAATCCGTTTTGAGTACAGTATTCTCCCCACTTTTCAGGCTTCCAATCCTTTTTGCCCTCTACCAGTCTTCCAAAAGGCTCAGCCATAAATATTAATACCAATGGCAGAACAATAAGAAGTGGTATTGTTACAATATTGAATATATTAACCTTTAGTACAAGCAATGATACAATTCCTGCACAAGCTGTACTATACAATACAAGTCCTGCTACACCACTTGACCCAAATAAGGCTTTACCCATATTTTTCTGTTTTAATGATGTATAAATATTCAGGCACATAGATGTAATAACAAGTAATACACCAATTGCTACTGATGCAATAATAACATCAATAATATTCTCACCCATTACATGAATTGGCTTTCCTTCAAGACCGAATACAGTTTCATAGAATCCGTCAAAGGCTTCTTCGAATCCAAATAACGAGCCAAACAATATTCCGAACAGAGATGAAGAAATACCACAAGGTATAAGCACCTTACCTACCTTCATATCCTTTAATTTGTACATTATTGCACCTGCAATTGTAAGAACAATTCCGTGGCCAAAATCACCAAACATAATACCAAATAAAATTGTATATGTTATTGCTACAAAGGTTGTAGGGTCAATTTCGTTATACGCTGGAACACCATACATATCTACATAAAACTTATAAGGCTTTGAGAACCAGTTACTTTTTAATTTTACAGGCGGCGATTTTTCGATATGATTAGAAGCATCATCAATATGCCACTCTACACTTTTCACTTTATCAAGCTTCTTTTCAACAGCCTTTAAATTTTCAGCAGGAACCCAACCACAAAGAACAAAGCTATCTTTATTACCTATATAATACATTACATAGCTTTTAATTTCATGATAGGTGTTTTTCT
>JAXJUF010000040.1:0-5142 GCA_036309185.1 Acutalibacteraceae bacterium | reverse complement strand
TTGTTGGAAATTAAGCCGGCTTAGAAAAGCCGGGCTTTATTCTAAAAAGTGTTCAATTTGTTATTGCAATTTAATACTTATAATAAAATGCTTTTAAAGCACAAATAACGCTCAAAACAAAAATTCCAACACCATTCAACATACATTGTGTTAGAAAAGTGTTAGAAATGCTTATTTTTACGAGTTTTTTGACAAAAAGAAAAAATGGCTTAAACGCAGTGTTTAAGCCATTTAGTGTGGTTGCGGGAGCCAGACTTGAACTGACGACCTTCGGGTTATGAGGGTGTTTAATTATATTTAGTGCTGTTTTGCAATGTGTGAAAAATGGCTTTATTATGCGATTTTCAAGTTTATAGCTTTAGTCTTTTTTATTCTGTAGTAGACAAAAAATAGGCTTGTAGTAGACAAATAGTATACAAACAGTAGACAGAAAAAGACCTACAAAAACCTACTTTGCAGCTGTAAATAAATGAATGTTAAAATTAAGCTTCGATTTTATATACGTAAAAATCAAGTGAAATTGTACAATATTATGCGATTTTGTATATGTTTTTATTTATGAATTATGCAACAACAATAATTTTTTATTTGGTTAAATTAACTGTATACTTTTTTGAAAAAATTGAGTATAATAATAATGCAGGTAGAGATACGCTGTATACCCGTGCTTACCGAATTAACGTTTAAGCGACATGTAATGTCGCCGGACATGGGGGCCACCTCCGGGTGGCTTTTTTTGCATTAAGGGGTCAGTATTAACTATGAATATATATGTGTTTTCTGATGAATCAGGAGTGTTCGATAAAGTACATAATGAAGTGTATGTTTTTGGTGGTTTAATTTTGCTTTCAAAAGATGATAAAGAGATTACATCGAGGAAATATATACACGCTGAGAAATGTATAAAAGACAACTATGAAAATGGACAAGAATTAAAAGCTTGTGTTATAAGTAACAAAGATAAAGGTAAGTTGTATCGTTCTTTGAATAACACTTACAAATTTGGTGTAGTTGTAAAACAAGATGAAGTTTTGCCTGAGATATTCCTTAATAAGAAGACTAAGCAACGTTATTTGGATTATGTTTATAAAATTTCAGTTAAAAAGTATTTCGAGCGTATGATATCAGAAAAATTAATTGTGCCAGATGAAGTTAAAAACATATATTTCTATGTTGACGAACATACAACAGCGACAGATGGTAGATATGAGTTGCGAGAAGGGTTGCTAGAGGAATTTAAAATTGGAACGTGTAATTGGAAATATAACAAATTTTATCCACCGATTTTTCCTAAATTAAATAGTTTAGAAGTGACTTATTGTGACTCTAAACAAAAACCTCTTGTTCGTGCTGCTGATATAGTTGCCAATAATATATATCATCGTGCTGTAAAAGATGGACGATATCGCTATGCCGATGAACATACCAATATAATAAAACTACCATAATATTAGCTCTTTGTATTATATAGATTAAAATAATCAATTGGGAAATATGTGTTAACTTTCTTGACCCATTGGTAAAATTCAAAGTACTGTAAAAGTTTTTGATGTAGCCCCCTAGGTGCATCGGATTGCTAGAAAAGCTAAAGGTTAGATATTTAACTACATAAAACTACAGAGGAACGTAAAAAAGACAGTGGCTATATGGTCACTGTCTTTTGTGTATGGTAGTATTTGTAATGCCCTAAAGGTATTCGGCACTTTCGGCAGTCCTAAAAAAGCTATCCCGAGATTTTAGAGGCCCTAAAAAGGGTTAAGCTGTTTTTCTTCGTCTGCGTTCTGCACGCTTGCCCTCTATGTAGCCATAGTTAAACAAGTAGGTTAGTATGGTGAATGTGTAACCTCTACCCTTTGAATTTAATGCTTCTGCAATATCAAAAATAGGAAAGTCAGGAATACACTGCCTGTCAAGGATTTTTATAATCTCTTGTGTTCTTTCTTCAAGTTGCTGTGTTCGCTTGCGTTCTGCTCTGATAGCGTTTGTTAACTCTGTAAGATATCTTTCATCTAGTGGGCATATCTCGAATTTACCACTGTAATAGCTTATAATAAAGCTGAAATACTTATCAGGTATAAACCCCATATACGATAATTCAGACAACAGAAAGCCACAGAAAGCGTTATAATATTCTTGATATGTGAGTGTTTTTGCTTCGTCAATATGATTTGTAGTGAAATGATAAAGGCTGTATAGCAGGCTGTTAAAAGCTTCTAATGGTGCTGTTCCAGCTGGTGAGTGGTCTTTTATCTTTGAGATAATAAAACCTGTGAACTTCTCTTGATTTATAAGTAATTGCTTGTTTGGTGCGTTCTGCACCTGTGTTGTATTATTTTCCATAAAAATACGCTCCTTGTCTTGAAATTGTGGATAAAATCAGCTATAATGCAGCTGTATTATTTTTTTGTGATAGCCTCATACAGCACTAACCGACTAAAGCCGTGCCGTATGGGCTTTCTTTTTATGCTGTAAATGCTATTTCTAAGCCGTAAGGTAAGTTTATAGCCTTTGTTTTTACTGCTCTGTAATGGCTCTTAACAGCCTTACCAGCGTTTAAAAGTGGTGCAATAAACATTGCCATTGTTCTTGGTAGGTAGCCCATTGTGTAAGAACCTTTACCCTTAACTGTTGCCACTACTGCCACAGCATTGGTATCAACTGTATTGTGCTTATCTCTTACCAGTGTAATGCTGATGTCCTCGGCATTGTAATGCTGTAGGTGTTCAATTGCTGTCTGTCTTTTAGCGTGTGTAACACCTGCAACTCGTGTTATTACCTGTGGTAGCTTAACCATTATCCACGCTTCAACCATTGCCATAGAACGGGTGTACCCTTGCTTTACTAGGCTGTTAGCTATTGTACAGGCTTTCTGTCTTAGTGTTCTGATGTTCTTCTTCATATCCTGTCGCTCCTTTCTGTGTTCGGTTCGGTGTGTTGTCCTAACCTTTGACTATATTACACTACGTACGTGGTTGAATGTAAATTGGTAATGTGTATAAAGTTACGTACGTAATATTATTTATTTTGACTATGTACATAGTACAGCTGTTGTGCTATAATAAGGATAATGAAAAAGGTGCTTTTTTAGGAGTGCACTCGGGAGGTGTTAAGAGTATGGAGAGTACAGAGAAAAAGAAACAATATAATCTGGAATATGCAAAAACTAAACTTAAAAGAATACCATTAGACGTTCAAAAGGACAAATACGACCAAATAAAAGCCCACGCTGACAAGGTGGGCGAAAGCGTGAACGGATATATTAAAAAAGCCGTTGACGAAAGAATGGAACGAGAAAGCACAGAATAAATATAGGAGTGATAACAATGCCTGAATTATGTAGATTTTACAACATAGTAATAAAAATGATTTTTTCAGACTTTGACCAGCACCACAAGCCACATTTTCACGTTTATTATGCTGAATATGAAGCCTCGGTAGGTGTTGACGGTGAATTGCTAGCTGGTAAGCTACCGGTAAAGCAATTAAGAATGGTGCAAGCGTGGGCAGCGATACACGAAGATGAATTATATCAAGCGTGGAATAAAGCTGTAAGAAATGAGCCATTCGGAAAAATAGAGCCACTAAACTAATAGGGGGATTGAGTTATGTACATCATTGACGGAATTGCATACGCTGGTGAACCTACTCCAATACTGAAAATAAGTGGAGTGCGACCACTAAAGGACTATAAGCTGTGGGTAAGATTTAACAATGGTGAAGCAAAGATATTTGACTTCAAGCCATTGCTTGATTTACCGATATTCAAGCCACTTGCAGATGTAGAAGTGTTTAACAGCGTTTACATCGACCACGGTGTTACAGTATGGAACGATGGCGATATTGACATAGCACCCGAGGCACTTTATAACGAGGGTGTAACAGCAACTAATACAGGGATAGCATAATAATCAGCTGTAAAGCTGAAAAGTAAAGGGGAGTAGCTTGGTTCTACTCCCCTATTTCTTGAAAATACATAATAAATTATTTATCGAAAACTATTGACACATAATAAATTATGTATTACAATATATATTGTAAAGGGGAACGCTAAAATGAAAAGCTACTCATCAAGGGAAGTTTTGAAAATACTACTTGCTGATGGTTGGTACATAGTGGGTTGTGTGGGCGACCACCACCAACTAAAGCACCCAACAAAGCCGGGACGAGTTACATTAACTCATCCAAAAAAGGATATACCAATCCAAACGCTAAAGAGTATTCAGAAGCAAGCAGGTATCAAATTTGGTTGATACCTGCAACCCCCTTACTGATATAACAAGGAGGTATTACAATGAAGAACAGATATTCTTTTATAGCTGTGTTTAACATTGCAGATGATGGAATTTCAATAACCTTTCCAGATTTACCAGGTTGTTTGCCTTGTGCTGACACTTTAGGCGAAGCTGTGGAGAATGCAAGAGAAGCACTAGGATTGCACCTGTGGGGAATGGAACAGGATAACGAGAATATTCCAGAGCCTACCTCAATCCAGGATATACAGCTGGAAGAAAACGAAGTACCAGCTGTAATTGATGTGTTTATGCCTACATTCAGAGATAAGCTAAATAATCGCTTTGTTAAAAAAACCTTGTCATTGCCTGCGTGGCTTGCAGATATGGCAGACAAAGACGGTGTGAACTGCTCAAAGGTATTTCAAACTGCGTTGATGGAGTATCTAGGAGTTAACCAGTGAATAAAAAAACAAGCAGATAACTACCTGATGTGTGGTTATCTGCTTTTGTTTGTGTCTAAAATCGCTATAAATCAGCTGTATGGAGCTTTTATTGCAAAGTTGTGTAGTTTTATACCTAAGAATAAAAATCGCTATATAGTGCTTTAAAATCAAAAATAGAAAATGCAGTAAAAGTTAGGTAATGGGGCAAAATGTCGGTTTTTAAGGGTCGGATTTCAAATCGTACCCTTTGAGGTAATGCTTACAACTGAATTACTCCAACATTTACCAACAATCACACATAGCTAAAACAAGCGAATACAAGCCCTGTATTGAGTTTTTATTTTGGCTCTATGTCAATAGTTGGGGTAACCCGAAAATAAGAAAAGCGAAAACAGGCAACGGCAACTAAGCTGTTGCCTGTCGTTGGTTAGAGAATATATGTAGAATTCTATTTCTAAAGCGAGAGA
>JAXJUF010000039.1:0-54581 GCA_036309185.1 Acutalibacteraceae bacterium | reverse complement strand
TTAATGTAAGGCATATTTTGACCTCCTGAAATGGTAGTTTCGTCGCTTTTCATTTTACAGGATTTTTTCAAAATATGCCTTACTTTTTTATTAACTTTTTAGGCTCTATTTTTCTTTTCCCCAACATTTATTATAGAGCCATTTTTCAGAAACAGCATTTTGCTTTAAATATTATTGAACTTTAGTGTAATAGGTATCTAGTATTATTTTGAAAAATTCGTCAGTATTTGTATAATACTCTGCATACTCTTCTCCTGCAACAGCTTCACCAGGAACCTGAAGATAGTTTTCTTCTGGAGAGAATCCATTTTTCATAAACATACTGGATAGATATGTTATTTCACTTGGTGTTATATCAGTTCTTGTATAAGGTGTTATCTGGTTAAAAAGATTTATAGGAGTTTTTAAATCTTTTTTTGTAATCTGAATACTTTGCTGAATAAAAGAGGTTATATAGCTTATTTGTCTTTCCATTCGCAAATTATTTTGATTAGCATCGCCTTCTACATCTCTGCTTCGCACATAAATTTCAGCCTGATTACCAACCAGTGTTACATTTGCACCCTTTTTTAGTAGAGGGTCATAGGAAGATAAATCCTCTATAACATTAACATTTACTCCACCAACAGCATCATTAAGCACAGGAATAACATCAAGGTCTATTGTTATATATGCATTTACCGGAATACCAAAAAACAATCTTGATACAGAGGCTTTTAAATTCTCATTACTTATTTCTTTTCCGTCACCATAGGCATGAGCCAAACATATCTGCATTTTTTTAGTGCTTGAAAAGTTTCCGTTAACATCGCATATATTAACATCAACCATAGTATCTCGAGAAACAGACATTAATTTATATTTTCCACTTTCTGTGTCAAGAGCCATAACAAATAACGAGTCTGCTTGTCCTGCTGTACCAAGTTGACCTTCTACACGATCAGTCGTATGTGTATCTATACCAGAGAAAAGAATAGTTGTAATTTTATTATTGTACAGATATTTTTCTCCATTATATACTATATATTCTCCATCTACAGTTACATTAGCAGGAGGCTGTATTTTTACTTGATCGTTACCACGCAGTATACTTTTTTCACCATTTATTAGTAAAACTGTAAGTGTAATGCATACTGCTAATAAAATAGAAATAATACTACTTCCGATGCCTACAAATATTTTGAATTTCTTACTTTTTTTCTTTCTTTTTGGTGTATTGTTTTGTGGTTTTTTATGTTCTCTTCGTTTGCTATAAACAGCAACAGGTATATTATCTTCCTCCTTATCAATAGAAAAGCTGTATCTTTTTCTTATATGTCTATTTGTTCCTGCTGATGTATCTAAAACATCATTTACTGTATTGTTATTATTATTAGTAGTACTGTTATTAGTTTGTTCGTTGTTATTAGCTGTGTTATCAGTAGGGGGAGTTGCTTGTTCATAATCAGTACTTTTAAGCTCAATTATATTACCAGTACTATTGTTTGTTTGTTTACTGTCATTATTTTTAGGTTCAACTATATTACCAGCACTATTAGTTTTGGGTTTATCGTCATTATTTTTAGACTCAACGATATTACCGATACTAGTAATTGTCTTTTCATTGTTATTACTTTTAGATTCAAAAATCTTATCAGTAGTGTTAGTTGTCTGTTTATTATCATCACTGTTAGTTTCAAATATTTTACTAACGCTACTAGCTGTTTGCTTATCGTGATTATTTTTAGATTCAAAAATCTTACCAGTAGTGTTAGTTGTTTGTTTATTATCATTACTTTTAGTTTCAAATATTTTACTAACGCTACTAGCTGTTTGTTTATCGTGATTACTTTTAGATTTAACTATCTTACCAAGATTATTAGTTGTTTTTTTATTATCGTTGCCTTTAATTTCAACTATATTATTAGTTTGTTTAATAGTGTTTTTAAACTCAACTATATTATCGGTATTTTTAGTTATTTGTCTATTGTCCTTAGTTTTAAATTCAACTATATTATTGGTACTATTGGTTGTTTTTTTACTACCAATACTTCTAAATTCAACTATATTATCGGTATTTTTAGTTGTTTGTCTATTGTCCTTAGCTTTAAATTCAACTATATTATCGTTAGTGGTAGTATGTTTGTTATTATTAGTTATGTTAATAGATGATCTATTGTTGTTATCACCTTTAAACTCAACTACATTACTGGTATGATTAGTTTTTTTCTCGTCATTGTTATCAGAGTAGCTCTTCATTTATTAACACTCCTTGCACCAGATATCGTGATGTCGAGATATTACCTAAACAAGTACTCAAAGTAATAATTTTATCATCAGCAGTAACATTTAAGTTTCGTTTGTTACACATCATTGATGAAACAGGATTTTGAGCGTAATCGAGATAATCCTGAAATGTTTTTTTATCACTAAAATCAAATGAATAAAGAATATGTCTGTCATCATATTCATATGCTGAGAAAATATGATATGTTAAGGTTTTGTTAGGCAAATAAATATATATATATTGATTATTATTGAAAAAGTCTTCATTTCTAAAATTATGTAATTCTCTGAACATAGAACCGTTTTGCATATTATGTCCATATAGCACGGTGTTTGGATCCTCAAAATTTTTACTGTTAATTTTTTCTGTATAAATACAACCAGCAAACGCACTCTCTTTATACATATTATGACTTAAATAATATGTATCATCAGAACCTTGATATTGTGCAATAGGATAATCAATCATAGTATTTGGAATTTTAATCCATGCATACAAATCAGGGTTAAGCTCTCGCATTTGTGGAAAATTCAATTCACCAGTTTCTTGATTATAAACCTCTGATGGAGCAATATTATCAAGAGGGGCATCAGGAGTATCACCATATGTAGCTGATTCGGTTACGTTTCCGTTTTGATTACTGTTTCCATTTTCGTTTTCGTTTTCGTTTGCGTATTCAGTAGCATGAATATATTTTATGTTTTCGTATTCACTACCACTTGTATAAATATTATATAAAAACCAGCATACATAACCAAGTGCACAAATCATCAAAATAATAGCAGTTGTAAAAACAACCTTCCATAAAAAATGTTTTTGCTCGTTCATAATTAATCATCCTTTTATTTTAAATAAAAAACCACGCTTATATCAGCGTGGTTTTAGTTTTATAAAATTACTCACTTATTTTTTTCTTAGCAATAACTGCTACACCACCACAAGTTAAAGCTGCTATAGCTGCATAAATTGCATACGCTGAAGATACACCAGTACCAGGTGATTTTCCACACTTGCTGGAGTCATAATCAAATTTATTACAATTAGAATCACAATCAAGAGTAGGGCTTTTCAAAGCTGATGCAGACAAAGAGCCACAAGCTATAATCATTATTGATAAAGCAAGTACTAGCAATTTTTTCATTATAATATCCTCCTATATATACCTATAAAGCATACTTATATAACTATCAAAGATTATATCACGTTTTTTTGTGTTTGTAAACTAAAATTTAAAATTTTTATTTAATTATTGAGAAAAAATATCAAAATTAAGCATAAGTTTTATTTATGATAAGGGTTATAGCTTTTGTATCTTTGTAAATTTTTGTATTTACTTGCAGTGATTTAATATTTATGATAATATATATTGTATTGAATTATGATAGGAGTCGTTATATTGCGAAAGATTAATGATATAAAAAATCTTGATTGCGAGTATATTCCTTTGGTTGCACAGATTATGGAAACAAGAAAAAGAGGCGAAGTGCCTTTGGCTTATGTGCGTACCTATGGCTGTCAGCAAAATGTTGCAGACAGTGAGAAAATAAAAGGCTTACTTGCAGAAATGGGTTATGAGTTTACCGACAAGCCCGAAAATGCAGATTTTATTTTATTTAATACCTGTGCAGTTAGAGAGCATGCCGAGGATAGAGTGTTTGGTAATGTTGGTGCTTTGAAAACTATTAAAAGAAAGCACCCATCTGTGCTTATAGCACTTTGTGGCTGTATGATGGAACAGGAGCATATTGCAAACAGAATATATAAGAGCTTCCCGTTTGTTGGCTTGGTGTTTGGTACTAATTATATACATCAATTTCCTGAATTGTTATATGGATGTCTTTCAAATGGTAAGCGTTTAGTTATAAGAGGAAATGAAGATACAACAATTTATGAGAATATTCCAACAAAAAGAGACGGTACATTCAAGGGTTGGTTGCCTGTTATGTATGGCTGTAACAATTTCTGTACATACTGTATTGTACCATATGTAAGAGGAAGAGAAAGAAGCCGAAACCCTGAAAATGTTCTTGCAGAAGCAAAGGAGCTTATAAACAGTGGTTATAAGGATATTACTCTTTTAGGACAAAATGTAAATTCCTACGGTAAAGGCTTACCAGAAGAGTCTAAAATGAGCTTTGCACAGCTTATTTCTGAAATTGATAAAATTGATGGTGACTACTGGCTAAGATTTATGACATCACATCCTAAGGATTGCTCAAAAGAGTTAATAGATGCTATTGCAAGCAGTAAACATATTTCAACACATTTGCACCTTCCTTTCCAAAGTGGCAGTGATAGAATTTTAAAGCTTATGAATCGTCACTATGACAGAGAAAAATATCTTGAAATTATAAGATATGCAAAGGAAAAAATTCCTAATCTATCACTTACAAGTGATATTATAGTAGGTTTCCCTGGTGAAACATACGAGGACTTTAAAGAAACTCTGTCGCTTGTAGAAGAGGTTGGATTTACATCACTATTTACATTTATTTATTCACCACGAGAGGGTACACCAGCAGCTAAAATGGATGACCCTATTTCGTATGAAGAAAAGAATAAGTGGTTTCAGGAGCTACTTGCACTGCAAGAGAGTATATCAGCTAAACGCTGTGCGAATATGGTTGGTAATACCTATAAGGTGCTTGTTGAAGGCAGTACAGGCAAGGAAAATATATTGCAAACCCGTACATCAGGTAATATTATTGTAGAGGTTGAGGGTGATAACTCACTAATCGGAACATTCCAAAATGTAGAGGTTACTCAATCACGCAATTGGATATTAAAAGGTAAATTTATTTAACTTGGAGGAAACAAAAATGACAATGGTTGAACTAGCAAGAGAGCTTGGTAAAGAAATTCAGAAGGATCCATCATATATCAGCGTAAAGGCAGCAGAGCAGTCTTGTGACGAGGACAAGCAGCTACAGGAGCTTATCGCTGAGTTTAATATGAAGAGAATGACACTTAGCCAAGAGGTTAACAATCCTGAGAAGGACGAAGAGAAAATTGCAAAGCTTAACGAAGAGCTAAGAGATTGCTATGATAAGGTTATGAGCAACGAAAATATGAATAGCTATAATAACGCTAAAACAGAGCTTGACCATAAGCTAAAGCACATCATTGATATCATCACAATGAGTGCAGAGGGTGCAGATCCAGATACAGTTCAGGAGCAGGGCGAATGTAGCTGTGACTGTTCAAGCTGTGGTGGTTGCCACTAATAAAAAGTATTAATACTAGGTCGTATCTGAAAATTTAAAATAACTGTCTATTTTTACTAATACGGGCAATTTTTTCGCTCAAGCGTGCCTTGTATTAGCGAAATATTCAGTCGTTTTTCTATTTTTAGATACACCATAAACAGAAACACCACAAGCTTATTTTTGCTTGTGGTGTTGTAAAGACTAAAAGAGGGTGAATTTGATGGCAGAGCTTTCTCCAATGATGAAGCAATATTTACAAATAAAGGAGCAAAACAAGGATTGTATATTGTTTTTCAGGTTAGGCGACTTTTATGAAATGTTTTTCGATGATGCGAAGCTTGCTTCAAAGGAACTTGAGCTTACTTTAACAGGCAGAGATTGTGGACAGGAGGAACGTGCACCTATGTGTGGTGTTCCTTTTCATAGCAGTGAATCATATATAGCTAGATTAGTTGCAAAGGGCTACAAGGTTGCTATATGTGAGCAGGTAGAAGATCCATCAAAGGCTAAAGGCTTAGTTAAAAGAGATATAATCAGAGTAATTACACCGGGTACCGTAACAGAAAGCAGTATGCTTGACGAGGGTGTAAATAACTACATATGCTGTGTTTATACAGTGGATAAAAATATAGGTGTATGTTACTGTGATATTTCAACAGGCGAATTTGCAGGTACATTTTTAAAGGGTGATGATGTAGTTGCACTCCTTAAAAATGAACTTGGTAAGATAAACCCACGTGAAATTTTAGTGGGTGGAGATACTGTTAAATTTAAAGAGCTTGCTCGTTTTATAAAGGATAAGCTTTCCTGTGGTGTTGAGCTTATTAATGATGAAAAGTTTGATTATGAGCTTTGTAAGCAAATTACAGAAAATAGGTTTGGCAAGCAAATGACCGAGGAGCTTGAAGAAAAGCATTATTATGCTACTGTTTCAGCCAGTGGTGCATTGCTTGACTATTTAAAAATCACACAGAAAAACGGTTTAGAGCGTTTACGTGAATTTGTAGTATATACAGATAATCAGTATATGGCACTTGATTACAACACAAGGCGTAATCTGGAGCTTTTGGAAACTATGCGTAATAAAGAAAAGCGTGGTTCTTTACTGTGGGTATTAGATAAAACAAAAACCTCTATGGGTAAGCGTTTAATACGCTCTTGGATAGAGCAACCACTTATAAGCTGTGGTGCTATAATAAAAAGACAGAACGCTGTTGAAGAGCTTGTAAATAATACTATGCTCAGATTAGACATTGTAGAGGCATTACAGGGTATTTTAGATATGGAACGACTTATGACAAGAATAGTCTATGGTACATCAAATGCCCGAGAGCTTCGTTCATTAGCCTGTGCAATAGGAAAGGTTCCAAAGTTAAAGGCGATTACACAAAATGTTACATCATCTTTATTAACAGAAATATACAATGGTATAGATGTTCTTACAGATGTTTTTGAAAATATAGATTCTGCTATTGTTGACGAGCCACCATTCAGTATAAGAGAGGGTGGTATGATAAAAAATGGTTATAATCAAGAGCTAGACTCTATTGTAGCCGATATGAATAACTCCTCAGATATTCTTGCTGAAATAGAGGCACAGGAAAAGGAAAAAACAAGCATACCAAAGCTGAAGGTAGGCTATAACAGAGTATTTGGCTATTATATAGAAGTACCTAATTCCTACAAAAATCTTGTACCTGAAACATATATAAGAAAACAAACGCTTTCAAATTGCGAAAGATATATTACACAGGATTTAAAGCTTGTTGAGGGTAGAATTTTAGGAGCAAAGGAAAAGTCGGTTGCACTTGAATATAAGCTCTATGAAGAAGTAAGAGCATTTGTAGCAGGTAATCTTTCAAGAGTCCAGTCTACAGCACAGAACATTGCAAAGCTTGATGTTCTATGCTCACTTGCCTGTGTAGCGTCTGACAATCGTTATTGCAAACCAGATATTAATGTAAAGGGTGTACTCGAGCTTAAAGATAGCCGTCACCCTGTTGTTGAGCAATTATTAAAGGATACACCTTTTGTTCCTAATGATGTTGTTCTTGATAAACAGCTTAACAGTACAGCTATAATTACAGGCCCTAATATGGCTGGTAAATCAACCTATATGCGTCAAACTGCACTTATTGTGCTTATGGCACAAATGGGTAGCTTTGTACCAGCAACCAGTGCAAATGTAGGTATAGTTGATAAAATATTCACCCGAGTAGGTGCATCTGATGACCTTGCTTCTGGACAATCTACCTTTATGGTTGAGATGAATGAGGTTGCCAATATCATCAAAAATGCAACCCCCGACAGCTTGCTTATTTTAGATGAAATAGGCAGGGGTACATCTACCTTTGACGGTATGAGTATAGCTAGAGCTGTTCTTGAATATGTAAGCGATAAACGCAAGCTTGGTGCAAAAACATTGTTTGCTACACATTATCACGAGCTTGCTGTTATGGAGGAATTGCTTGACGGTGTAAAAAATTACAACATAGCCGTAAAAAAGAATGGCGAAAATATCACATTTTTACGTAGAATTGTACCTGGTGGGGCAGACAAAAGCTATGGTATTGAGGTTGCAAGGCTTGCCGGAATACCTGAATGGGTTATTAAAAGAGCAAAAGAAATTCAGCGAGAGTACGAAAATGGTACAGGTGAAAATCTAAATGTTGTAAAGAAAAAGCAACCAAAGCAAAATAATGATGTAGCTCAAATTTCGTTGCTTGGTAATGTAGCAGATAACGAAATAATATCAGAGCTTAAATCAACAGACCTAAACACACTTACACCAATTGAGGCTATGAATATATTATATAAGCTAAAAGCTAAAGCTGATAATATGTAATATTAAAAGGAGGTAACGCCTGTGGGAAATATTAATGTACTTGATAAAAATATAGCCGAGCTTATTGCAGCAGGCGAGGTTGTAGAGCGACCTGCCTCCGTAATAAAAGAGCTTGTAGAAAATGCCGTAGATGCAGGTGCTACAGCAATAACGGTTGAAATAAAAAACGGTGGAGTAAAATATATAAGAATATCTGACAATGGATCAGGTATATTAAAGGAAGATGTTCCAAAGGCATTTTTACGTCACGCAACAAGTAAGGTTGCAACAGCCTTTGACCTTGACAGTATATCTACCTTAGGTTTTCGTGGTGAGGCACTTGCTTCTGTATGTGCAGTTTCTAAGGTACAGCTTCTCACAAAGCACAAAAGTGAAGAGATTGGTACACTATATGAAATATCAGCAGGCGAAGAGGAATTATATGACGACGCAGGCTGTCCACAGGGAACAACAATAATTGTGCGTGATTTATTTTATAATGTGCCAGCAAGAATGAAATTTCTAAAAAAAGATGTTGCAGAGGGAAATGCAATTGCAAATATAATAGATAAATTAGCATTGTCACATAGTGAAATAGCATTTACCTTTATTCGTGAGGGTAAGCAGGTATTAAAAACCCCAGGCGACGGCAATTTAAAATCAGCTATTTATTCAGTTTACGGTAAAGAATTTGTCAGCAAGCTATTGCCTGTTGAATATTCACTTAACGGAGTAGCTGTAAAGGGATATATTACAAAGCCTGAATTTGCAAGACCAAACAGAAATATGCAGAACTTCTTTATAAATGGAAGATTTATAAAATCAGTAACAGCTGCAAAGGCTCTTGAAGAGGCATTTAAGGGTAGTATAATGGTCGGTAAAATTCCGTCCTGTGTACTTCACATTACAATCCCCTGTGAGGTTGTAGATGTAAATGTACATCCTGCAAAAACAGAAGTAAGATTTGTAAACGAAAAGCCTATTTTCGATGTTGTTTACCACGGTTGTAAAACAGCATTGTTAAAAGGTGACTCACCAAAGGAAATAAGCCTTAAAGCAGAGGATATTATCCCTCACAAGCAACCAAACACATTCTCATTTGATAAATCACCATATTCTAAAAAGCCTGAGCAACCCACTCAGCTACCTCTTGTAAGTGCAGACAAATACCAAACAGCCTATGAAGAAAATAAAATTACTGAAAAAATCAAGGCTGATGATATAACAGCTAATACAATAAATAAATCAAAGGTAATAGCTGATGAACCACAGCTATTTATTCCAAAGGCAAAGCCATTTGTACGTACTGAAAGCATTTTTTCAAATATGGTTGTAAGTGATGTTGTAAACGATTCTATAAATAAGCAACCCTTACCAAAGGCTACACCTACACAAAAACAAACAAAAGAGTGCTTAGAAGCACTTGATATATTACAGGTAGAAGTAGATAATAATTTTGTAGCCGAGCCTGTAATCCCAGAGGAAATATCAAAGTCTCAGGCTGAGGATATTGTCTTGACTAAACAATCTACAAAAGAGGATTGTACTGAGGATTCTGTTACTTCACCGAATCAAGCAGAGCCTATATCTATAATAGAAGAAAAGCCTTTAGAACCACTTAAATACCTAGGAGAAGCATTTTTTACGTATATACTTGTGCAAAAGGGTGACGATAAAATAATTTTTATTGATAAGCACGCAGCACACGAAAGAATAATTTACGAAAGACTTCGCAAAGAAAAGGGGAAAGGATATATGCAGTATCTTTTAGCCCCTGTTGTGGTTAATTTACCAAAGGATGAATACAACGCAGTAATTGAAAATATCGACAGATTACAGGAATATAATTTTGAAATTGATGATTTCGGAAACGGAAATGTAGCTGTAAGAGGTGTTCCTCAGTATGTAGATAACTGCGATATAAATGATATGATTGCAGAAATTGCAAATAATCTTATTGAAAAGAAAAAGGATATAGCCACCGAACAAATGGAATGGATATATCACAGTGTTTCCTGTCGTAGTGCAATAAAGGCTGGAAATATTAATTTTGAACAAGAGCTTATGGAAATAGCTAAAATAGTAGATACAGATGAAAATATAAGATACTGTCCACACGGAAGACCAGTATCATTTGTGCTAACAAAAAGAGAGCTAGAAAAGCAATTTGGCAGGGTGTGATTTTTTGAATAATGAAAATATAACAACTGAAAAAATACCTCTTATTGTTGTTTGTGGACCTACAGCTTCAGGAAAAACCTCACTTGGTATAGCCTTGGCAAAGCATTATAATGGAGAAATTGTATCAGCTGATTCAATGCAGATATATAAGGGTATGGACATAGCAACAGCAAAACCTACTCAAGATGAACAGCAGGGTATTCCTCATCATTTAATAAGCTATGTAGAGCCTACAGAAACATATAGTGTGGCTGACTATGTAAAAAACGCTCACGATAAAATAAAAGAAATACATAAAAAGGGGAAAACACCTATTTTAGTAGGAGGAACAGGATTATATATAAATTCAGTTCTTAACAATATAGAATTTTCCGAAACAGATGTTGATAATAAGCTGAGAGAAGAGCTTTATAAAAGGCTTGAAAATGAGGGTGCAGATGCTCTTCTTAATGAGCTTGCAGAATTTGATAAGGAGTCAGCAGAACGAATAGGTACATCAAACCACAGAAGACTTATAAGGGCGATTGAAATATACAAAACAACAGGTAAAACAATGACCCAGCATAACAAGGAGTCAATGCTTGTACCATCACCATATAATGATGTAAGAATTGCTTTATCCTGCGATAATAGGCAAAATTTATATGATAGAATTAACAAAAGAGTTGATATAATGGTAGAAGGTGGTTTGATTGAAGAAGCCAAAGCTTTCAGAAACCAGAATTATTCATCAACAGCAGTTAAAGCAATAGGTTATAAAGAGCTAGAGCCTTATTTCTTAGGTGAAGCCTTACTCGAAAAGGCTCTTGAAAATCTTAAAAGAGAAACCAGAAGATATGCAAAGCGTCAGCTTACTTGGTTTAGACGAGATGAAAAAATCAATTGGTTATTTACCGATAAACTGACAACAGAAGAGCTTATAAAAAATGCAATTGCTATTATTAATAAATCAGGCTGTATCTGAAAATAGACAGTTGTTTTGAATTTTCAGATACAACCTAATATTTTAAAAATAGGGTGATAAAATGAAAAGAAAAAAGATAGCTACAGATGCTAAATTAAAATATATTATTCCTATATTTATAGCAGTAATTCTTATATATATTTTTGTTTCAATGCTTACAGCCAGCTTTTCAATGGTTTATGTTGAACCAGCACAGTATGAAACAGTATCAAAAACATTAAAATCAGAGGCTTATATTTTCAGAGATGAGAGCTATATTACAAATGATATTGGTGGTGTGCTTTATTATAATGTAAATGATTGTAGCTCCGTTGCCACAAATGGTATAATAGCCAGCGTTTACGAAACTGAAACAGATGCTATAAATGTTACTAAGATATATAATCTGAACGCAGAAATAGAAAATCTTACTAAATTAAATGCAATGTCTCAGGTTACAGGCACATCACTCGAATCTATTAATAAATCGCTTAACGACCAGCTTACTGAATTTATAATAGATATTCAGAATAACGATTTCTCAAATTCGAAAAAAACAATGGAGAATTTACGATATTCTCTTAATGCTAAACAAATTACTACAGGAGAGGCAACTGACTTTAATGCAAGACTTAGCGAGCTTCAATCTCAAAGAGATGCACTTTTGCAAACTACAAAGCCAGCCTCAACACAGATAGCCTCACCAAAGGCAGGTGTTTTTACAAGTCAGACAGATGGTTGCGAAACCTTTTATGACTATAAAAATGTTCCTAATATAACATATAATGAGCTTAAAAAGATAAAGGAAAAAGAGCCTGAAAAGGTTCCTGCTAATGTTATAGGTAAAATTATTTCTGATGTAAACTGGTATATTTGCTGTCCTATGAAAGCTAAGGATGCTAAAGAGTTTAATGAAATATATGGTATGGTAGATATTAATATTCCTTATGCCTCTGCAGATACACTGTCTGCACGTGTGGTATCAGTTAATTATGACCAAAAAACAGGTGATTCGGTAGTTGTATTAGAATGTGAAAATATGAATGATACATTGTCAAAAATCAGAAACCAAAAGGTTGATATTTCAGTAAGAACCTATTCAGGTATAAAAATTGATAAAACTGCAATTCATAAGGATAAGGTAACTACTACAAAAGAAAATGCTGACGGTACTACTAGCACATTGGAAAAAACTGTTGATGGAGTATATATCCTATATGGTAATGAGCTAAAATTCAAAGAAATTATAAAGCTTTACGAAACAAAGGATTACGTTATTTGTGATACAAATCAAGATAACGAGGAGCTGTTTAGTGGAAGTACAATTAAGCTATATGATAAAATAGTTACGGAAGGAACTGATTTATATGCAGGAAAAATTGTTAAGCAATCAACAGAAGTTGAATGATATAAACTATAACTATAATAAAATAGAAGAAAATATCTGTAACGCTGCACTTGCAAGTGGCAGAAAAAGAGATGATATTATATTTCTTTCAGCTACAAAAACAGTAGATGTAGAATATATAAATTATGCTATTAGTCTTGGACTTAAATATATAGGCGAAAATAAGGTTCAAGAGCTACTCGCAAAGTATGATGGATATAATCTTGATAATTGCTCTTTACAGTTTATCGGACATTTACAAAGCAATAAAGTAAGACAGATTGTTGATAAGGTGGATATGATTCAATCTGTTGACAGCGTTAAGCTTGCACAGGAAATTGCAAAGCAAAGCCTTAAAAGAGATAAAATTACTGATATATTGCTTGAGGTAAATATAGGTAAGGAAGAAAGTAAATCCGGAGTGTTCCCAGAACAGCTAGAGGAGCTGATTGCCTCTGTAAGTATGCTAGAGGGTATAAAAGTAAAAGGACTTATGACTATTCCTCCTATTTGTGACGATGAAAAAATAATTTCAGCATATTTTTCAGATATGTATAAGTTGTTTATTGACATTAAGGGTAAAAATATGGATAATGTTAATATGGATTATTTGTCTATGGGTATGTCTTCTGACTACGAAGAAGCTATTAAATGTGGTGCCAATATGATAAGAATTGGTTCTTCTTTGTTTGGTGCCAGAATATATAAATAATTTGGAGGTTCTAAATGGCAGGATTTGGAAGTAAGCTGAGAAATCTCTGGAGTGTTCCTGAGGAACTTGAAGAAGATGAACATTCAAATAGAAGAAGCAGAAAAGATGATTATAGTACAGAAAGAAAAAGCAGAAGTGATTCTGGCTTAACTGAGTCATCATATAGAAACAGATACAGCGATGATTATAGTGAAGATTATTATTACTCATCTGATGAAACAGATACCTCTGCTTTAGATACATATACAAACTATTCTAGCGTTGACCTGTACGATGACTATTCGGGTTCGTACTCGAACTCATTCAGTACAAACAAAATTCTTAATATTAACGCTACAGCAAGATTACAGGTTGTATTTTTTAAGCCTGTAAGCTTTAATAACGATGCAGTTCATATAGCAGATGAGCTTATGAAATCTCATACTGTATTACTGAATTTTGAAGACACACCACGAGATGAGTCAAAAAGAATTGTAGATTTTATGAGTGGCTGTGCTTATGTAAGTGGTGGTAAGGTGCAACGTATAGCTAAAAATATATTTATAATTACCCCAAATAACGTTGAGCTTACAGGTGATAGTCTTATTGATGAGCTACAAAGCAATGGTCTTCAAATTACAGAATGAGTATGTACGCTGAAAACGCCTTGCTTATAGCAAGACTTGAGGATCTTATAGAATCATCTGCAAAAAAGCAATTTCCGTCTTTTATGGGTTTCTTAAATGAACAGGAAATATCCGTGCTTTTACAATATCTTAAAAAATCCAATATTAATAATTATAGATTTTTCGGAGGATACGAGAATAGCGACAGATGCTTGTTAGGGTTATCTCACGGTGATTATATCGAAGATTACTATTACCCTATAACAGGTATAAGCTTTACATATAAGCCAGAGTATAAGCTATCTCACAGAGATTTTTTAGGCTCTCTTATGGGGTTAGGGTTAAAGAGAGAAGCAATTGGAGATATTCTTATTGGTGATGGTTATACTGTTGCTTTTGTTAAAAATGAAATCAAAAATTATGTTCTCTCACAAATTCAAAAGGTTGGTTCAGTAGGTATTCTGGTAGAAGAATGGGATAACTACACATTACCTATAAAAAATGAATATGAAAATATAAGCTGTACAATATCATCTGCAAGGCTGGATAATATTGTGTCAGCACTGGTGCCTCTAAGCCGAGAGAAATCAGCTACGCTTATAAAACAGGGAATGGTTTGTGTTAATTCTATTCTTACAGATAACATAAGCTATAATGTAAAAACAGGTGATAAGCTTTCTATTAGAGGAAAAGGAAAATTTATTATCGGTGAATTTTCTGGAGTTACTAAAAAAGGAAGATTAAAACTAATTGTACAAAAATATATATAGGAGTGAAAATTATGATTAGTATTGAAGATGCAAAAAATGTTGAATTTAAAAATGCTGTAAAGGGCTATAAAAAAGAAGAGGTAGACCAGTTTATTGACGAGGTTGTGGCTACTCTTGAGCAAAATAAAAAAGAGAAAATTGAGCTTGTAAAAAAGCTTGATATTCTTGCAAAAAGAATTGAGCAGTACAGAAAAGATGAAGAGGATGTTCGTGGAGCATTAATTAATGCTGAAAAGGTAAAGGGTTCAGCTGTAAAGCAGGCAGAAGAAAAAGTAGCTGCTCTTCTTGAAGAGGCTAGAGCTGAGGCAAAGCGTATTATCTATGATGCAAATGCAAGTGTAGTAGCACAGAAAAATAATTATCTTAAGCTACAGGCTGATGCAGTAGTACTAAGAGAACAGCTTCTTGCTACATACAATAACCATATCAGAATGTTAGAGGATTTACCAACATCTTCTGATATTGGTAAAACTAAAATTGAGCTTGATAATCAGTACCCAACTGACCCTGTTACTGCAAAGGTTGAAGAAAAAGTATCTAACGAAGAGGCTCAGGCTGTAGAAGAAAGTGCTGATGATGAAATGACAGATATCAGTAATGAATAATTTATTTGTGATTTTATAGAATACTAAAGCGGTGTTTTTTATACTATTTCTGTTCTAAACAGTAGATAAGATTTTCGAGCAGATTTTTTATCTGACGAATAGCATACCACAGCAAGGCTGTCGCCTTGCGAGGACAGGCTATGAAGTAGGATGAAAAATCTGCCGAAAAGATGTCTAACTTTTAGAAGAGAAATAGTATTATACATCGCTTTTTTCTATAGTTTGTATCAGGAGGTTTTTTATGATAATTTCATTTATAGTTGCAATACTGATTGTAATTGCAGATCAGCTTATAAAATTATTGGTGGTAAATACAATAAAGGTAGATGGTCCTGTAAGCATATTAAATGGATTAGTTGATTTTTTATATTGCGAAAATAGAGGTATGGCTTTTGGAATGCTGCAAAATGCAAGGTGGCTATTTATAGGCTTCACCTTTGTTGTAATGGTTGGCATAGTTATATATATGCTAAAAACAAAACCTAAAAGTAAATTTTTGTTAGCTTCTCTTGCACTTATTCTTGGTGGAGGTATAGGAAATCTAATTGATAGAATTTTTCTTGGATATGTAATAGATTATATACGACTTTCATTTTTTAGCCCTGTATGTAATTTTGCAGATTATTGTATAACTATAGGTACAGCTTTATTGGTAATATATATATTATTTTCTAGTCAGGATGATACACCTAACACCATACAGAAGGTAGATATAAAAGATGAATAATTTTGAATTTACAATAGACAGTAACAATACTTCACTACGAATAGATAAATTTTTATCAGAAAATATTCCAGATACTACTCGCTCTGCAATACAAGGCTATATTACAGATGGCTGTGTAACAGTAAATAATGCTATAGTAAATAAAAATTACAAAACAAGGCTTAATGATGTAATTGTAGTAGCTGTACCAGAGCCTGTTGAGCTTGAAGCTATACCCGAAAATATCCCATTAGATATAATCTACGAGGATAACGATGTTATAGTTGTAAACAAACCAAAGGGTATGGTTGTACATCCGGCAGCAGGTAATTATACAGGTACACTTGTAAATGCATTGCTATATCATTGTAAAGACAGCCTTTCAGGTATAAACGGCGTTTTACGTCCTGGTATCGTACATAGAATAGATAAGAATACAAGTGGTATTTTAATTGTTGCTAAAAATGATATTTCACATAAGGGCTTAGCTGAACAAATAAAAGAGCATAGCTTTACAAGACAATACGAAACCATTGTGTACGGAAATATTAAGGATGATACAGGAACAATTAACCAGCCGATAGGGCGAAACCCATATGATAGAAAAAAGATGGCTGTAACACCTCAAAATTCAAAAAATGCTGTAACACATTTTAAGGTGTTGGAACGTTTTAATGAGTTTACACATCTTGCCGTTAATTTGGAAACAGGCAGAACACATCAAATAAGAGTACATATGGCTTATATCAACCATCCTGTAGCAGGGGATGATGTATATGGCCCTAAAAAGGTTATAACAAAGCTAAATGGTCAATGTTTGCACGCAAGAAAAATAGGATTTATACATCCTGTAAGTGGAGAATATTTGGAGTTTACATCTGATTTACCTGAATATTTTACAGGCTTTTTAAATGAATTAAAAAGTAAATATTATGGCTAATTTCTGTAAATATTCTGATTATCTCAGAAAAAACACTTGCATTTGACTTGTACTCGTGTTATAATATAAAGGCATTTGAGTTCCGTTATTTTTGTAATGGGGATCAACGCCTGACTTTATAAGTCAAGACATTGAAGCGGACAGTCCTCTGCCTTAACTGGTACGAATGTCTGAAAACTAGGAGGATTTTAAAATGGATGCACTAAAAACAATCGCAGCTGACTCAATGAAAAGTGAACTACCTAAGTTCGGTATCGGTGATACTGTAAGAGTAGGTGTAAACATCCGCGAGGGTGACAAAGAAAGAGTTCAGATGTTCGAGGGAACAGTTATTGCCAAGAAGGGCAGTGGCGTAGCAGAGACCTTTACAGTAAGAAGAGTTTCTTACGGTGTAGGTGTAGAGAGAGTATTTCCAATTCACTCACCTAACGTAAAAGAGGTAAAGGTTGTCAGATATGGTAAGGTTCGTAGAAGCAAGCTATACTATCTAAGAGATAGAGTAGGTAAGGCTGCTAAGGTAAAAGAGCAAATTCGCTAATCTGACATTTAAGGGACGAATACCGTCCCTTTTTTGCTTTGGTGTTTTATAGGAGGTTTTACTATGAATGAAGAGATTAAAAATACAGAAGAATCTGTACAGGAAAATAATATCAGCAACCCTGAAATAGCTGGCTCAGTAACACAAAGCTGTTACGAATGGTTACATACATTAATTTTAGCACTTACAGCTGTTATGCTTTTGCTTACATTTGTATTTAGATTGGTAAATGTAGATGGTCAATCTATGATGGATACTTTATTTGATAAGGATAGAGTTCTGGTAACAAATCTTTGTTATACTCCTGAATGTGGAGATGTAGTTGTTATAAGTCATGGTCAAAACCTTAATAAACCAATCATTAAGCGTGTTATAGCAAAAGAGGGGCAGTCACTTAGTATAGATTTTAATACAGGTACTGTTGTTGTTGACGGTGTTGTACTTGATGAGCCTTATATAAAGGATTTAACAGTAAAACAGGGAGATGCAGAAATCCCAGAGATTGTACCAGAGGATATGGTTTTTGTAATGGGTGATAACCGTAATCATTCTACTGATAGCCGTTTCACAGCTGTTGGATTGATTAACGAGGATGATATTGTTGGTAAAGCTCAGTTTATTATCTATCCTTTCGACAGAGCAAAAAAACTTTAATTCCTAAGGAATAGTTTAACATAACGCTTTCTATTATGTTAATACTTGGGGATATAACCCCAAAAAATAAGAAAAGCAAACACAGGCAATTAAGCTATTGCCTGTGTTATTTATTACAAAAAAGTCTTTTGGATAAACGATGGTTATTAATCATATCGTTATCCAAAAGACTTTAAATTTTTATAATTATCTATAAATTATATTTTCTCTCTTTGCACCGTTTGAAACAATAGTAATAGGAATACCAATATGCTTCTCTGCAAATTCTATGTATTTTTTACAGTTTTCAGGAAGGTCTTCGTAGTTTGTGATGTGAGAAATATCACATTTCCAACCTGGTAGTGTTTCGTAGATTGGCTTTGCTCTCTTTAGCTTTGTAGTTGATGGAAAGTAATCAATTCTCTCTCCGTCAAGCTCATAAGCAACACAAACAGGAATTTCATCAAGATATCCAAGTACATCAAGAACTGTAAATGCTACCTGTGTAGCACCCTGAACTCTACAACCATAGCGTGTAGCAACAAGGTCAAGCCAGCCCATTCTTCTTGGTCTGCCTGTTGTAGCACCGTATTCGCCACCGTCGCCACCTCTTCTTCTTAGCTCGTCTGCTTCTTCACCAAAGATTTCAGAAACAAATTCACCAGCACCTACTGCACTTGAGTAAGCCTTTACAACTGTTACGATTTCCTTAATCTCGTATGGTGGAACACCAGCACCTACTGCACCATAGCCTGCAATTGTGTTTGAAGAAGTAACCATAGGGTAGATGCCAAAATCTGTATCCTTTAATGCACCCAACTGACCCTCAAGAAGAACATTCTTACCAGCTTTTACAGCATCATATAAGAATGAGAAGGTATCTGATACATATGGAGCAAGCATTTCCTTGTACTCCATAAGCTTATCAAAAATCTCCTGCTCAGAGATAGGCTCTTTATTGTAAAGATTTTTCAATGTAGCATTCTTTACCTCAAGAACTCTCTTGATTTTATCTTTTAGTGTATCAATATCATCGTAAAGCTCGTTTACCTGAAAGCCGATTTTTGAATATTTATCTGCATAAAATGGAGCTATACCACTCTTTGTTGAACCGAATGAATTTTTGCCAAGACGCTCTTCCTCGTAGCAGTCAAATGCAATATGGTATGGCATTACAATCTGTGCTCTGTCTGAAATAAGAATGTTTGGCTGTGGAACGTTACGATCTTCAAGCTCTTTCATTTCTTTTACAAAATTCTCAACACTAAGTGCAACACCATTACCGATAATATTTGTTATATGGCTGTGGAATACACCTGAAGGAAGCTGATGAAGTGCAAATTTTCCATAGTTGTTTACAATAGTATGTCCTGCATTGCTACCACCCTGAAAACGAATAACGATATCAGATTTTGATGCAAGTACATCAGTAATTTTACCCTTGCCTTCATCGCCCCAGTTGGCGCCGACAATAGCCTTTACCATTTTTTATGTCACTCCTAATTATATTTTTTAAGGGGATTGATTATACATTAATTTCTGCTTGCTCTGTAGCAAGGTTGCTGTATGGTGCCAAAGCCGGCTCTACAACCTCTTTTAGGAATTCCTCTGTCTGCTGTGGTGCTCTACCAACATACTTTTCAGGTGAGATAATTGAAACTAACTCTTCAAGTGTAACACCAAAAGCCTTATCATTTGCAATTCTCTCAAGAAGGTCGTTTTCGCCACCCTCTTCTTTAATTACCTTTGAAGCAGCCATTGAATGAACACGAATTCTCTCGTGTAGAACCTGTCTGTCTGCACCACGCTTTACAGCATCCATCATTATATTTTCTGTAGCCATAAATGGCAATTCTTTTCTAAGTCTTTGCTCTATAACCTTTTCATATACAACTAATCCATCTGCAACGTTTGCATAAAGATTAAGAATAGCATCTACACCCAAAAATGCTTCAGCTACGCTGATACGCTTGTTTGCACTGTCATCAAGTGTTCTCTCGAACCACTGTGTAGCTGCTGTAATAGCAGGGTTAAGAACATCACACATAACATATCTTGATAGTGATGTGATTCTCTCTGAACGCATAGGGTTACGCTTGTAAGCCATTGCTGATGAACCGATCTGATTTTTCTCGAATGGCTCTTCAACCTCTTTAAGGTGCTGAAGAAGTCTGATATCGTTAGAGAACTTTGAAGCTGACTGTGCGATACCACTTAATACTGACAAGAACTGAGAATCAAGCTTACGAGAATATGTCTGACCTGAAACAGCAAAACAACCCTGATAACCCATTTTCTCTGCAATTTTCTGATCAAGTAAACGGCATTTTTCGTGGTCACCCTCAAAAAGCTCTAAGAAGCTAGCCTGTGTACCAGTTGTACCCTTTGAGCCTAATAGCTTAGCCTTTGAAAGCTGATACTCAACATCTTCCAAATCCATAAGAAGATCCTGAATCCAAAGAGTAGCACGCTTACCTACTGTTGTAGGCTGTGCAGGCTGGAAATGTGTAAATCCAAGTGTTGGTAGGCTCCTGTACTTATCTGCAAACTCAGAAAGATTTCTGATAACTGTTACAAGCTTATTTCGGATAAGCTTTAAAGCCTCTGTCATTATAATAACATCTGTATTGTCACCAACATAGCAAGATGTAGCACCAAGGTGTATAATACCCTTAGCCTTTGGACACTGAACACCATAAGCATAAACGTGTGACATTACATCGTGACGAACAAGCTTTTCTCTTTCTTCTGCAACATCATAGTTTATGTCATCAGCATTTGCTTTAAGCTCGTCAATCTGCTCCTGAGTAATAGGCAAACCAAGCTCCATTTCTGTTTCTGCCAGTGCAATCCAAAGTTTACGCCAAGTACGGAATTTCATATCAGGTGAGAAAATATATTTCATCTCTTTGTCGCAATATCTTGATGATAAAGGTGACTCATAGGTATCTTTCATTATTACAACTCCTATAAATTATTTAAGAATTTATATTTATAAAATTAAGCTAAGCCGATACGACGCATCATTTCAGCATAAGCCTCTTCCACACCACCCATATCTCTACGGAAACGGTCTTTGTCAAGCTTCTCCTGTGTGTCAGCGTCCCAGAAACGGCAAGTATCAGGAGAAATCTCATCAGCAAGAATAATATCTCCCTTAAATCTACCAAACTCAAGCTTAAAGTCGATAAGGTCAATTTTTGCACCAGCAAAGAACTCGCATAGAATCTCGTTAATCTTTAGAGCCATTGCACTGATTTTCTCAACCTCTTCTTTAGTTGCAAGCTCAGCTGCAAGAATATGATAGTCGTTTACAATTGGGTCACCAAGATCGTCGTTCTTGTAGCAGAACTCAAGAACTGTTGTCTTCATTGGAGTACCCTCAGGAAGACCTAGTCTCTTTGAAAGACTTCCTGCTGCCTTATTTCTTACAATTACCTCTAGAGGTACAATTTCAACCTTTTTAACAACAGCGTCACGGTCGTTTAATTCCTCTACAAAATGTGTTGGAATACCCTTTTCCTCTAGCATCTGGCATAGGTAATTAGACATTTTGTTATTTACTACGCCTTTGCCAACAATTGTACCCTTTTTTAAGCCATTGAAAGCTGTTGCGTCATCCTTATATGATACAATACAATAATCTGGGTTATCAGTAGCGAATACCTTTTTAGCTTTACCCTCGTATAGTTGTTCTGTTCTTTCCATTTTTCTAATCCTCCTTGACAGCTGTCAAAAAATTAAATACAAATACAGATTATATTATAACTCAATCATTTATACTTGGCAATAGTAAAAAGTGATTTTTAACTATTTTGTTGAATAAAAAAGAGAATTATAAGTAAGTGTAGCACTTAATAATAAAGGGTATTGAAAATAAAGCTATATTTTAGTAAAATAAATACATTATGTAAGGTTAGAGGAGGATAAAATGGAATTTATAAAAAAGAACTCAGTAGGAATTATTATCTGTGCAATAATTGCAGGAGCTTCTACTTTTATGGCTGGATTAAGCATTAGTGGGTTTTCTTTTGAGGTTATAGGTGCACCTGTTTTTTCAATAATATTCGGTATGATTATAACAGCGATATATCCAAAGCTTGCAGTAAATGAAAAAATCAAGTCAGGTATTACCTTTACATCCAAAAAAATATTACAATGGGCTGTAATTATATTAGGCTTCACACTTAATATTAAAACCGTATTGTCTGTTGGTGGAAAAAGTTTACCGATTATAATATCAACAATTGCTACTTCTCTTATTGTTTCTGCTATAATGTGCAGGCTGTTAAAGGTTGATAAAAAGGTGTCGATATTGGTTGGTGTTGGTTCGTCGATTTGTGGAGGTTCTGCTATCGCAGCTACTGCACCTGTAATAGATTCAGATGATGAAGATATTGCACAGGCGATTTCTGTAATATTTCTTTTCAATGTTATAGCTGCACTCGTATTTCCTACTTTTGGTAATTTAATAGGATTAACCGACTACGGATTTTCATTGTTTGCAGGTACAGCGATAAACGATACATCATCTGTAACAGCAGCTGCTTCTGCGTGGGATAGTATGAAGGGTACTAATGGACTTGTGCTTGCACAGGCTACTACAGTAAAGCTTACACGTACACTTGCTATTATTCCTATAACACTTGTATTGGCTTTTGTAAGAACTTCAAAGGCTAAAAAACAAGGTGAAAAGGGTACAACAGTATCTATGAAGAAGATCTTCCCTTGGTTTATAATTTATTTTGTATGTGCATCTCTAATAACAACTGCTGTGGCAATTTTACCTGAAAGTAGCTTTACAGAAATATATAATGGAAGCTTTGTAAAAATAGCAAAGTGGATGGCTAAATTCTTTATAGCTATGGCTATGTGTGCAATTGGTCTTAATACAAATATAGTAAACCTTGTAAAAAAAGGAGGCAAGCCTATTGCAATGGGCTTTTGCTGTTGGGCTATGATAGCTACTGTAAGTCTTGCTATGCAACATATACTTGGTTATTGGTAAGTAATATTAAATATTAAAACTGTGTTAATACTGCTGTACAGTTGCTATTAACACAGTTTTTTGTTATAAAATAACTAAATTTATCCTCTAAATTATATTAATTATATCATATTGACAAACGGGAAAGTTTTGTAAAAATTTAATATAACTATTGTACATTTTTTTAAGTTATTATTTGTTAATTCTATTAATATACAAAATTTTCAAGAATTGTTATAATTATTATAGTGTAGATGTGTACTAAAAAAAGTATGCATTATATGGCACTTATTTATGAAAGAGAGGTTTTATAGGATGAATGAGAAATTCCGTTTCGGTAAGAAAATGCTTTCTATTGCTCTTACAGCAGCTATGGCATCTACCATTACAGCTACTACAGCAGCATCAAGCGTTTCTGCCGTAACAAACAACAAGGTAGAAAGTTCAGCAACTAAGGTTGCAGCAAAGAGCAGTGCAAACGCTCCAGCTTTCTCATGGGACAACGCCACAGTGTATTTTCTACTTACTGACCGTTTCTACAACGGTAACACAAGCAACGACCATTCTTATGGAAGAGGCTTAACTAAAAGTGGTACAGTAGCAAACTACGACAACTACGCTGCATTCCAGGGTGGTGACTTTGCAGGTATTACAAAGAAGATCGAAGATGGTTACTTTACAGATCTTGGTGTTAATGCTATCTGGTTGTCAGCTCCTTATGAGCAGATTCACGGCTATTGTGTAGGCTGTGACGGCAACAGCTTTGCTCACTATTCATATCACGGTTACTATGTTCTTGACTATACTGAGACTGACAAAAACTTCGGTACAAAGGAAGAATTTAAAAAATTAGTTGACACAGCTCATGAGCATGGTATTCGTATTGTTCTTGATATAGTTATGAACCACTCAGGTTATAACACACTAAAGGATATGGCTGAGTACAACTTTGGTGAGGTTAAGAGTGGTTGGGAAAACTACTACTACGCTCACAGCAATGTAAATAATACAGATTACCACAGCTATATCAATTATGATGCAAGTGCTTCTGTATGGGGCAACTGGTGGGGTTCTGATTGGCTAAGATGTGGTCTACCTGGCTATACACAGGGTAGTGGTGACATCGAGGGTTCTCTTGCTGGTCTACCTGACTTTAAGACAGGCTCAAAGAGCTCAGTATCTATTCCAAATATTCTAAAAACAAAATGGACTAAAGAGGGTACATACAATGCAAAGGTTGCTAAGTATGGTAACTCTAACACAGTAACAGGCTATATTTCTGATTGGCTAGCTGAGTGGGTTCGTGAATACGGTGTAGACGGTTTCCGTTGTGACACAGCTAAGCACGTTGAAATAGATGCTTGGAAGACACTAAAAGATAAGTGCGTTAAAGCTCTTAAGGATTGGAAAACAGCTAACCCAGACAAGGCTCTTGATGATGAAGAGTTCTGGATGACAGGTGAGTGCTTCGGTCATAAGGCTGAAAAGAGCTACTATTATACACAGGGTGGATTCGACTCAATGATTAACTTTGAGTTTGCTCCTGCTGTAAACAGCAGTAACATTCCATCAGCAGGTTCAGTTGATAGCGTTTACTCAAGATATGCTAACTCAATCAACAACGACCCAGACTTCAATGTACTAAGCTACATTGCTTCTCACGATACAACACTTGCTAAGGGAGACAGAAAATATGCAGGTTCATTCCTACTTATGATCCCTGGTGGTGTTCAGATTTACTACGGTGACGAAACAAACAGACCACTTGTAAACAGCAACTTTGCTGGTGTTGATCCAGGTGCTGGTCACCAGTTCAGAAGCTTTATGAACTGGAGCAATACAGATGCAGGTGTTCTTGCTCACTGGCAGAAGGTTGGTTCATTCCGTAACAATCATATTGCAGTAGGTGCTGGTCAGCATCAGACAATTTCAGGCTATAACTCAAGCTCAGGTTATACATTTGCTAGAACATACGATGACGGCGAGGTTCAGGATTCAGTTATCGCTACACTATTCGCTCCTGCTAACACAAATATGTCAGTAAATGTTGGTTCTGTATGGTCTGACGGTACAGTAGTTACAAATGCTTATGACGGTTCAACAGCAACTGTTTCAGGTGGTAAGGTTTCATTCAACACAGGTGCTAACGGTACAATCCTAATCGAGGGTCCTCAGTCATCTATTTCAGTTGCACTAAAGAGCTCAACAGGTTCAAACTCTTTCGAGGGTTCTTGTACACTAACACTAGCACTAAAGGGTGCAGATTCAGCTTCTGTAACAGTTGATGGTGGTACACCATTTACAGTTAAGAACGGTGGTACATTCAAGATTGGTGAAAACACAGTTGAGGGTGGTCAGGTTTCTGTACAGGTAACAGCTTCTAACGCTGAAGACACAGTTACTAAGACTTACGTTTATAAGAAGAAAGACCCTAACGCTACAATAAATGTTTACTTTGATAACACATCGTACAACTGGTCATCAGTTAATGCTTATATCTATGACGAGAGTGGTGCAAGCGTAGTAGAAAACTCTGCTTGGCCAGGTCAGGCTATGACATTTAACTCAACTCTTGGTCTATATGAGGTTGAGGTTCCTGAAAAGCTATGGGGTAGCGAAACAAGAGTAATCTTCAACGCAGGTTCTTCATCAGCTAACAGATACCCTGCAGAAATGCAGCCTGGTCTACAGCTTTCAGGTGAGTCACATAAGTTCTCATCAGGCAATAACTGGGAGGCTTGGTCACCTGTTGTTATCCCACCAACAAATCCACCAACAAACCCACCAGTAGATGATAAATACACAACAGTATTCCTTGGTGACGTAGACAACGATGGTGCAATTACACTTCTAGACGTACTATCAGTACAAAAGGCTGTTGTTGGTAGTAAAACACTTACACAAACACAGCTACTAACAGCTGATGTTGATGGAAGTAAGACAATCAGTGTTACTGACGTAATTATTTTGATGAGACATCAGATTGGTTACGAAAACACATACGGTTTAGGAACATACAAGAAAGTATTAACAAATACTGAAATTACAATCTAATTGTTATAAAAGAGTGGCAGAAGACGAGTAATCTTCTGCCACTTGTTTTTTGCAAAAAACATATTTTATCTGCTTTTTGAATTTTCTCCACCAGGTCCGTCACGACGCTCACGATTATCAGAAGTATTTACACCTGTGCTTACCCATTTATTATCTGTAGCAGTTTTTTCACTGTTTTTATTATTCTTATCAATATGCTTTTTTACTCTTTGCATTAAAAATCACCTCATTTTATTCTAAATAATATCAGACCAGAATTTCAAATGTTCTAAATCTGATACAAATATAGTGTTCCCCTGTTTTCTGTGATTAATAAATCTTATTATAAAGGAATTGCCCAAAACTTAGAAAATATACTTACAAATTTTAATAAAAATCAAAGCTCTTACCTAAAACTAAGGTTAAGAGCTTTGATTTTATTACTTATTTTTATATCCAATGTATCTATATAATTTATTAAAACAATCTTTGTTTTCCTGTAATTCAATCCAAGAGCAATTATAAATATAATTATCAAAATTATCATATTTATAATATAAATAGATACCTTCTTTAGATACCAAAACAACATATTCGGATAATAAAGCTTTACCATAAGAAGCAACCTGTCTACGGTCATATTCAAGCTGTTTATTATTTGGTATAGTATGTTTTGCCTCTAATACAATTTTTCCTCTTTCTTTGCCTGGAGTATGAATAGGGAATATAACATAGTCAGGTATTTCTCTTTCTCTGCGTCCCATTTTGGTTACCATTTGTCTACACCAATGTTCTTTTTTATATCCTAATTTTTCAAGCATAGGTTCAAGTAGTATAACCTCAACATCGTGTTCGTTTGATATTTCTTTGTCATTCTTAAGTCCAAGTGCATATTTTATATAAGGCAAATTTTCCTTATTATCTGTTTTACAAATATCAAGTATATGGTTATAAACAGAAGGTCTTATAGGAGTGCCGTTTACACCCTGCATGTTTTTCCTAACAATAGGTTCGTTTTTGGTTACTGGATCTGATTTGAGTTCTTTTATTGTCATTCCCTCAATTTTTATAGGGTTACCAATATATGTGCATCTGTAATACCAAAAAAACGGGTCAATAAATCCTGGAGTTACTGCACGCCAAATGTATTTTATCTGGCTCACTGGAGTTCTTACATACATAATTAAAGCATCACCAACTTGTGTATCAGGGTGAGATTGCCAAAATGAAATACTATCTGCGTTTAATGATTCAAAAAAATCATCATCTTTAGGAGAGCCAATGAAATATGCATTTCTTGGTTCTTCTGTTATTTCTTCTATTATGGATTTTTCAGATAAAATTAATTTTGGTGCATAATCGTATAAAAACGCACAAAGTTCAGCTGGAGATAATGAGTTATTCTTTCGGAATTTTTGTAACGCTTCACATATATCACCATAATACATAAATCTTCCAGTATAGTCAGATTTTGCAGGGATTTTTGAAAAATCTAGTTCGATTTCAAAGTAGTCACAAATCAATTCAAATAGATTAAATGAATATTGGAAAAACCAAGGAATAAAAAGATTAGGTAGTTTTAATGATAATCCCAAGGTATAACATTCAATAAATGTAATGAATAAATTAAATTTTTCTGAGTCTGTATCTACTTCATCTTCTTTTAAGAAAGTGAACAATGATTTCATAGTGGTGGAAATTGTAGGATTTTTACAATTTACTGAATACAGAAAACTATCTGAGTATTCAAAAAATGTTTGAAGACACTCGGATAAATCATTAAAATCAAAATATTCACACACTTTTATTAAGTCTTTGTGTAGAGTTGAGTAATTTTTACTTAAAAAATCAAAATCTAGTAAATTTTCAAACAATTTAACTGTTTCTTTACCAGAATTATTCAAATAATTATTCCATAAAAAACTGTTAATTTTCATAAATATCCCCCTTAATTAAGAGTAAAGCTCTCACCTAATACTTAGGGTGAGAGCTTAATCTGCTTTAATATAAAATAACCTTTTATATATAATTGTTAGTCAACTTTTTTAACTGAAAGAGTTACCTTTTCGCCGTTAATATTCCATTCCTTAACAAAGCCGTCTGTATCTGATGTAATCTCAGTAGCAAGTACGTCAGTAGAAATTTCAGTACTGTTTTTGTTGATGATTTCAGCAATCTTCTCGTTATCGGCAACACCTATTACGATGTTATCCATAACCTCAAAGCCTGCATCCTTACGCATTGTCTGAATTTTACTTATAATCTCACGAACAAAGCCTTCTTCAACAAGCTCAGGTGTAAGAGTTGTATCAAGAACAACTGTAATACCATTGTCTGTAACAGTGTATAAGCCTTCCATCTGCTTAACATCTATTAGTAAATCTTCTTCAGTTAGCTTAATGTCGCCTGTTGAAAGTGTAAGTGTCATTGTTCCTGTTTCGTTAAGCTCAGCCTTAGCCTTTGCACCGTCAACTTCTGCAAGAGCTGTACGGATTTCACCCAACTGCTTACCAAACTTAGGGCCTAGTGTCTTTAGCTGTGGCTTGAATGAATATGAAACAAAGCCTGAAACATCGTCTGTAAACTCAACCTGCTTAATGTTAAGCTCATCTTCGATAATCTCTACATAGAACTTATCAAGAGCATTTTCAGCCTTAACTGACATTTTGCCAAGTGGCTGACGGTTCTTCATAGCAGAGCCATTTCTTGCAGAACGTCCAAGTACAACAATCTTTAGTACTTCGTCCATATTAGCCTCTAGCTGGCTGTCAATAGCAGACTCGTCAACCTCTGGGAATGAGCATAGGTGAATACTCTCAGGAGCTGTTTCATCTAGTGAACGAACAAGGTTTAAATAAATTTCCTCAGCCATAAATGGAATCATTGGGGCAGAGGCTTTAGCAATTGTAACTAATGCAGTATACAATGTCATATAAGCGTTAATCTTGTCTTGAGTCATATCCTGTACCCAGAATCTCTCACGACATCTTCTTACATACCAATTACTCATTTCGTCTACAAAATCCTGTAATGCTCTTGCAGCCTCAGGAATTTTGTAATTAGCCAGGCTGTTGTCAACTGTTTTAACAGTTGAGTTAAGTCTTGATAGTAGCCACTTATCCATTACAGATAGGCTATTCTTATCAAGTGTATATTTTGTAGCATCAAATTTATCTATATTAGCATAAAGCACGAAGAATGCATATGTGTTCCATAGTGTACCCATAAATTTACGCTGACCCTCAACTACTGCCTTGCCGTAGAATCTTTTTGGTAGCCATGGGGAAGAGTTAGTGTAGAAATACCATCTGATAGCATCTGCACCGTAGGTTTCAAGAGCCTCAAATGGATCTACTGCATTGCCCTTGGATTTTGACATCTTCTGTCCGTTTTCGTCCTGAACAAGACCAAGAACAATTACATTCTTATATGGAGCCTTGTCAAAAATTAAGGTTGAAATAGCAAGTAGGGAATAGAACCAACCTCTTGTCTGGTCTACAGCCTCTGAAATGAAGTCAGCAGGGAACTGTGACTCGAATAGCTCTTTATTCTCAAAAGGATAATGGTGCTGTGCAAATGGCATTGAACCAGAGTCAAACCAGCAGTCGATAACCTCAGGTACTCTGTGCATTGGCTTACCACAGTGAGGACAAGTAATTGTTACCTCGTCAATATATGGTCTGTGTAGCTCAATGTTATCAGGGCAGTTGTCAGAAAGTGACTTTAGCTCCTCAATACTTCCTATTGAATGATAATGACCACATTCACATTCCCAAATATTAAGTGGTGTACCCCAATATCTGTTTCTTGAAATACCCCAGTCCTGTACATTGTTTAGCCAATCACCAAATCTACCCTTACCGATTGATTCAGGAATCCAGTTAATAGTGTTGTTGTTAGCAATCAATCTATCCTTAACATCTGTCATCTTGATAAACCAAGAATCTCTTGCGTAGTAGATAAGTGGAGTGTCACATCTCCAGCAGTGAGGGTATGAATGCTCATACTTTGGTGCAGAGAATAATAGACCTCTTTCCTCGAGATTTACAAGAATATCCTTGTCAGCGTCCTTACAGAATTTACCAGCCCAAGGTGTTTCAGCTGTCATTTCACCCTTAGCATCTACAAGCTGTACAAGAGGTAGATCGTATTTTCTACCTACGTTAGCGTCGTCTTCACCAAATGCAGGAGCAATGTGTACAACACCTGTACCGTCTGTAAGTGTTACATAGCTGTCACATACTACATAGTAGCACTTTTTCTTAGGTGAAACAAAGTCGAATAGTGGCACATACTCTTTATACTCAAGGTCTTTACCCTTGTATTCTTCAAGAATTGTATATTCACCCTCAATAACGCTGTCAACCAATGCCTTAGCCATATAGTAAACATAGTCATCTGTCTTAATCTTTACATAATCCTCATCTGGATTTACACAAAGTGCAACGTTAGAAGGCAGTGTCCAAGGTGTTGTTGTCCAAGCAAGGATATAAGCGTCCTCGTCCTTAACCTTAAATCTTGCAATAGCAGAACGTTCTTTAACGTCTTTATATCCCTGTGCAACCTCGTGAGATGACAAAGGAGTACCACAACGAGGGCAGTAAGGTACAATCTTAAAGCCCTTATATAGCAAGCCCTTGTCAAAAATCTGCTTTAAAGCCCACCATTCTGACTCAATAAAGTTATTGTCATATGTTACATAAGGATTATCCATATCTGCCCAGAAGCCTACTGTATCAGAGAAATCCTCCCACATACCCTTGTACTTCCATACAGATTCCTTACACTTAGAGATAAATGGCTCTAGTCCATATTCTTCAATCTGCTCTTTACCGTCAAGTCCTAAAAGCTTTTCAACCTCAAGCTCAACAGGCAAGCCATGAGTATCCCAACCAGCCTTTCTTGGTACCATACAGCCCTTCATTGTCTGGTATCTTGGAATCATATCCTTAATTACACGAGTAAGCACGTGTCCTATATGTGGCTTACCATTAGCAGTTGGTGGACCATCATAGAAAACATATGGCTTACCGTCTTTACGCTCTTCAATACTCTTTTCAAAAATCTTGTTGTCTTTCCAGAATTTTTCTATCTGTTTTTCACGCTGAACAAAATCAAGATTAGTGTCAACCTTCTTGTACATTGTTGCAACCTCCTAAATAAAAAATAAAAGGTGTTTCATCCATAATAGGACGAAACACCATAGCTTCGCAAAACCACCTATTACAGCATACTTCATATGCGTTTCTTTTAACGGTGAAAAGCCGGCTACTCTTAATAACATAGCTAATACTATGATTTCAGAAAGCAACTCCGAAGTGATTTGTAACCCAATGAAATACCAAGGCTCACACCATACCCTTAGCTCGCTGAAAATCTTAGAAGGCTACCTGTCTTCATCAACATTTTTCTTTATAAAATTTATAGTATCATAAACTGCTGTTAAAGTCAATTACTAATAAAAAATTAATCAAATATCTTCAAAATATCGTTAATTTTCTTTTCAACCTTTTTGAATTTCCGAGAGCTTTCTATTAAAAACGAAAGATTATTTTTGCATAAAACGTTATTAGCACAAGCAAGTAGTTCATCAATGCTTATATTTTCGTAGGCTTCTTTTAATTTTTGTGGTTCTGATATAGTGTTGTTAAAAAGAAAATCATTAATAAGGTAGCTATAATTCAAAGAATCTGAGTCATCAAGGTCAAAAATTTGATTTTTAGTAAAAAAGCTAATCGAAGATAAATATTCTTCTTGTGATATACCCTGTTTAATTTGCTCCACAGTATCAAACAATATTTCTAAGCTTTTATATAGTAATTTTTTATGTACAGTATACGAAATATAAAGTCGTGAGAAATCGCAATATGATATAAGGCTATTGTAAATTTCATCAGTTACAGCATTTTCTTCTCGCATAGCTATACCAAGCTTACTGCCACAGCCATCACATAAAATGCTTGTAAGCAAACGCATTGTTTCATAATTTGTATTATTGTTAATATCAAAAAACACTACAACCTCGCAGTTGTCACCACTACATTCCGAAAGATAAAAGCGATTACTATTGTTTCTGCTACAAAAATTTTGTGGTAGCTCTATAATAAGATCATCTATGTATTTGCCCTTTGGTAGTCTACTAACAGAATTTTTAACAGCCTTTAAATATTCCTTGTCATAATTACCTGTAACAATCAAGCAGGCATTTGAACAAGTAAAATATTTCTTCTTCCAATTATTAATTTCGCTTGAGGTTAAGCTTTCTATCGTTTTTGTATTTCCCATAATAGGCATGGAGTGTTTAGTGTTTTCAAAATAATATTGGTCAATCCAATTTTCAAAAGAGTAGCTTTTGTTTTCTATTTGCTTTAAAACCACTCTTTTTTCTTCCTCAATGTTTTTATCGCTCCAGCTAAAATCGTCAAGTATTTTAGTAATAAGCTCAATAGCCTCCTTGAAAAACTCTGGTACAACCTTCATTTTAAAAGAAACATAATCTGTCGAGGTTTTGCCAGCCATTTCACAGCCGAGTATCTGCATTTTTAGATAAAGCTCATTTTGAGATAAATTATTAAGCTGCCTAAAAAACAAATGCTCACAAAGGTGAGTAATACCATTGTTCTCTTCGTTTTCATATAGAGAGCCTATTTTAAAATTTAAACTTATAGAAACAGAATGTAAATGGGGTAAATGATGAGTAATTATTTTCATTCCGTTTTCAAGAGTTTCTATTTTCTTTGACATTTCTACACCCCCTTAATAATAAAAAAACAAGGTCTTCAAATCGTAAAAGAAGAAGACCTTGTTTAGAGCATATTTTAAGTATTATCCTTATAGTATAACAAACAGTGACAGTATCCTACAAAGTCAGGGTCGTTCATCTGTTCTCTGAATTCCTTGCAAATACATTTAGTATCCTCTGTTCTTTCAAGTCTACAAGGACAATAACCACCTTTTGCTTTCAAGCCTTCTTTTACTCTGTTTACTACTTCCTGATCTGGGTTTAGTTTAATCATAATATCACCTGTTGTTTTCTATAAGCTCCAAAAGGTCTTCCTTTGAACGGAAACCAACCTGTGTGCTTACACATTCGCCGTTTTTGAACAGCATAATTGTAGGAATTGATGAAACGCCATATTTAGTGGCTAATTCCATCTCTGCTTCAACCTCAACCTTACCCACTGTTACATCATCAAGCTCTTCTGCAAGCTCTTCAATAATTGGTGCTTGCATTTGGCAAGGACCACACCATGTTGCCCAGAAATCAACAAGAGCTAAACCTTTGTTATTTGTTACAAGCTCGTCAAAGTTTTCTTTAGTAATTTCAAATTCCATAATAATAAACCTCCTGATTTTTTGAAAAATAAAATTTATACTATATATTATACAACATTATTCAAATTTCAACATTAACAAATCGTAAATTATTTTATTTTTTATTTGATTTATATAACTATATAATTTTCTTATATAAGATTTATCTAAGATAATAGAGGAATTAAAATTTTTGTTGAAAAAAGCAAAGGATTAAATTATAATTTACTTATGTAAAATATCGCTTAGTAAGGAGTGATACTTTGAATAGTAAGGATATGCAAAATAAAAATAACGATCAAGATAGACTGCTTGAAAGACAGCTTTATCGTAGAAGAAAAAGAAAGCAGAAAATAAAAAAAGAAAAACAGAGAAAGCATTTTATTTTAATCGTAGTATTAACTATAATTATTGCAATAATTGTATGTATAGCTACCTCTTGGATAAATAATATAATAAAAACCTCAAAAGAGGGCAACACCTCTCCGTCAAATATACATTCATCGCAAAATAATAATTCAAGCTCAGCTTCTTCCGTTGATGATATTCCTGATAATGGTGAGAGTGGATATTTTGCTAAAAATGGAATTTTTATATGGAATAATAAGGCGTTTGAAACCTTTGAAGCCTCAAATGGTGCAGCAAAGGCTTATGCTGGTGCAATTTCTTATTATAAAAATAAACTCGGTAATGATGTTAATGTGTATAATCTTGTAGTACCTACACATACAGCATTTGGTTTGCCAGATCGCCTCGAAAAAACAATACCATCAACTAATCAGAAAAAATATCTTGATGAGGTTTTTTCAGGATATTCCTCAAAGGTCAAGCAAGTTAATGTTTATAATATATTTGAAGAAAAGAAGAATGAATATATTTATCTGAATACCGACCACCGTTGGACAGCGTTAGGTGCATATTATGCTTATAAGGAGTTTTGCCGTGTTGCAGATGAATCACCTGTGGATATTTCAGATTTGACATCAAATAATATTTCGAATTTTACAGGTACACTTTATTCAACAACAAAGGCAGAGGTGCTTAATAATAGTCCCGATACAATAACATACTATGATATGCCAGAATCATATACTGTTAGCATATTAAAAAAGAATTCTTCTAAATGGAAAGAGTATAGAAGCATCTATAATGAGGATATAAATAATTACGATGTTTTTATTTACGGAGATAATTCTGTAACCCAGATAATAAACGACAACGAAAAGAATGGTAAAAATATACTTGTTGTTAAAGATGCATACGGAAATGCCTTTGTTCCTTGGTTGATAAATAACTATGATGAAGTTCATTCAATAGATTTTAGAAGCTATAACGGAAATATAATATCCTATTGTGTTGAAAATGAAATAACTGATGTTTTATTTATAAACAGCACAGTTAACAGCTCTGTGTCAACACAGGTTGATAAAATGAGTGCATTATTCGCATAAAAATAAACACAAAATCGCACGCAAGTTTTGTCGTGCGATTTTGTGTTTATTGTGTGTGAAAATATACCTAAAAAAACATAGCAACTGTAACAACACTCATAATTGCACCAGTTAGGTCGGCAAGTAATGCACAGGGGATTGTATAGCTTGTTTTAGTTATATTTACACAGCTAAAGTATGTTGCAACAGTGTAAAATGTTGTTTCAGTAGAGCCCATCATTACACTTGCTACTCTACCAGCAAATGAATCAGCTCCATTTTGTGTTAATATATTATCAAGCACAGCTAATGAACCACTACCACTTATAGGTCTTAACAACGCCATAGGAATAACCTCTACAGGAAACCCAACAGCATTACAAACAGGAGATAAAAGCTCTCCAAGAGCATTAAAAATCCCACTGCTTTGTAAAAGTGTTACCATCATAATTAATCCTATAATGGCAGGGGCTATTTTAAGCGTTGTTTTTAATCCCTCAAGTGCACCAGCTGTGAAAATCAGAAAAACCTCCTGTTTTTTTATTAATCCTATAAGGATAATAATACCCATAATAAATACTACCGATGTAGATGCAATATATTCCATTAAATCACCGCTTTGATGTTATAATACCACATATTTTTGTAGAAGCTATTCCTACCAGCAACGCACAAATTGAAGAAATCCATATGCAAGGGGCAATTTCCATAGGAGCATTGCTTCCTTTAGCTAACCGTAGTGCTACAATTGTTGTAGGTACAATCTGGATTGATGATGTATTCATAACAATAAAGGTAGCCATACTGTTGTTTATTTTATTTTCGCCGTTGTACATACTAGCAATTGCTTTTAAACCTGCTGGGGTAGCTGCATTTCCTAAGCCTATAAGATTAGCAGTAATATTTGTGCTTACAGCGTTCATAACCCTGTTGTCATCTTTATAGTCTTTGAATAGTAACTTTAGCACAGGTCTGAATAGTGTACTAAGCCCTTTTGTAATTCCACTGCTTTCAGCTATAGCCATAACACCACTCCATAGGCTTATAGTGCCTGCAAGTGTAAGTAACAGATTAACCGAGGTTTCACCACTACTTAATAATGCACTGCCAATTTCACTTCCTTTACCTGTAGATATTGCAAATATAATAGCTACAAGAATAAGTATAGCCCAAACATAATTCATCATATTTATACACCTATGTAAATAAAATACAAATTAGTAACAAATATTAAATGGTTGTTACATAATATTGACACAATAACCATTTTTTGGTAAAATATTGACAATGAGGGATAACATTAAAGGGAAGAAAAAGTAGTAGGTTTTAAAGTTACAGAAGAAAAAGGAGAATAATGATGGAGAAAACAGGTAAAAGAAAGATGGGTCAGGTATGTACTGTAGATGCACTTGGCAGAATAGTAATACCATCACTAATGAGAAAAACATACAATATGGAGAAAAACGAGGCAGTGGAGCTTATAATGCTCGAAGAGGGAATTTTAATGCGTAAGTATCAGCCAGGTTGTATATTCTGTGGAAATATATCAAATGTAACCATGTTTAAAGACCGTGTAATATGTCGTGATTGTTTACATCAAATGGCTGAACAAGAACAAAAATAATTGAATCACAATACATTATATTTAAATTTCTTAAAAAAATTACATATTATAAAGAACAACATCAGTTAGCAGATAACAGCATAACTGATGTTCTTTTTTTGAATAAAACTGATTAAGTATGAATATCTATTTAATAGAGTAAAAACGAAAGGACAAGATTTATGATATTAAAAATAAAAGGCAACAAAATATGGTTTTCAGCAGTATCTATGCTTGTAATTGTTGCAGTTATAACAACAGTTATAAGAATAGCTTCACCAACACAGAAAATACCTGATGTAAAAAATAATAACCCATTTGTAAATACAGCTACCATAAATACAGCTAAAATCGAGAATATGCGTGGTGTATGGATACCTTATATGTCATTAGATACAGGCGAATATACAGAGGCTTCATTCAAAGAAAATTTTAATAAAATGGTAGAAACTGCAAAGAAGAATAAGATGAATACACTTATTGTTCATATCCGACCATTTTCAGATGCACTATATAAATCCGAAATTTTCCCATCTTCACATATTATAGCAGGTGATCAAGGGGGAGAGGTAAAATTTGATGCTTTAGATTATATGATCGATACTGCACACAATAACAATTTAAAGCTTCACGCATGGATAAATCCATATAGAATAAGCTTGGCAGATACACCAATAAATTTATCTGATAACAGTGTTGTTAGTATACTTGAAGATGATGATATAATCGAATATGATGGAGGCAAATATATTAATCCGTCAAGTAGCAATGGTAAAAATCTTATTATTCAAGGTGTAAGGGAGGTAGCTCAAAATTACAATGTAGACGGTATTCAATTCGATGATTACTTTTACCCAACCCCTAACACTGAAATTGACCGTGTTTTTTATGAGGATTATTTAGAAAATCTTGATAGTGAGTGTACACCTCTTACACAATTCGAATGGCGTAGAGCAAATGTGAATATGCTTATCAGTAATGTGTACAGATGTATAAAAAAGATAAATCCAAATATAATTTTCGGGATATCCCCACAGTGCAATATAAATAATTGTAATGAAATCGGTGCCGATGTTGAGCTATGGAGCAATAGCTATGGTTATGTAGATTATATTTGCCCACAGATATATGTAAACTTTGAGCATAGTACAACTCCGTTTGATAAAAATTTTAAAGAGTGGCTTGAAATTACAAAGAGTAACAAAGTAACGCTGTGTATAGGCTTGGCACTTTATAAGGTGAATAGTGACTATGACAATGGCACATGGAAAAACAGCAATGATATATTAAAAAAACAAATTGAACTCTGTAAAGAAAACGGAGTTAACAATTATATGATTTACGATATAGATTATTTTAATAATGAAGCTACAAGTAAAGAGATAGAAAATGTAATGTCGGTGCTTTAGTAAACTAAAGCACCGACACATCTGTTTTTATCTACATTTGTTATTTTTACGTTTAAAATTTGGTTACTGATATCATTATCAGATTTCACTATTACCTGAGTGTAATTCATTGTATGTCCCTCATAATAGCCATTTTTCTCTCTTTCAAAAAGTACAGGCTCTATTCTGCCAATCTGTAGCTGTAAAAATTCTTCCTGAGTTTTTGTGGTAAGCTCTATCATATCTTTTGAACGGATATTTTTAACGCTTTCAGGCACCTGATTTTCAGCCTTATCTGCAACAGTACCTGGTCTGCGAGAGTATGCAAATGTATGAACCTTTGCAAAGGCTACCTTTTCAGCAAATCTAAGTGACTCATTAAATTCTTCATCTGTTTCACCAGGGAAACCAACCATAATATCGGTTGTAATTGCACAATTATCAAAGGCTTTTCTTAGATTTTTTACTATTTCATAATATTCAGCAGTGTTGTAATGTCTGTTCATTCTTTTTAATGTTGCGTCACAACCACTCTGTAAAGAAAGATGAAACTGTGGGCAAAGCTTAGGTTGCTTTGAAATACGTGCTATAGTAGCCTCGTCCATTCTTTCAGGCTCAAGAGAACCAAGTCTTACACGTTCTATACCATCAACTGCACAGGCTGTTTCTATAGCGTCAGAAAGATCCATATTAAATTCCTGACCATAAGCAGAAAGGTTGATTCCTACCAGAACAACCTCTTTAAAGCCCTTTTTACTTAGTGCTTCAATTTCAGCCTTAAGCTCCTGTAGTGGCTTTGAGCGAACTCTTCCACGAGCGTATGGTATAATACAGTAAGAGCAAAATCTATTACAGCCGTCCTCAATTTTTACAAATGCACGTGTTCTTTCTGTAAAATTGCTTATGCTCATACTTTCAAAATCATCACCTGTTTCGTGTTTACTTACATTAATAATGCGTACACGATTAGTTAAATATTGCTGTATGTTTGAAACAAGAATACTTCTTGATTTATTCCCTAAAATAATATCAGCCTCTATAAATCTTTCATCCTCAGGGAATGCTTGTGGCAAACAGCCTGTAAGCACTAAAACAGATTGTGGATTTTCTCTTTTAACTCTGTGCATAAGCTTTACAGCCTTACTGTCGCTTGCTGATGTAACAGTGCAGGAGTTTATAATTATAATATCTGCGTTGTTATATTCTTTAGTATATTCAAAACCACTGTTTATCAGATTTTCGTGCATAATCTGAGATTCGTACTGATTAACCTTACAGCCTAGTGTAAATATATAAAACTTCATAATATAAACCTCTATTGAATAAAATTACATTAATTGTCTGAAATTTGTTTAAAAAGTTTAATGATTGTCGTTATTGTGAAAAAAATCACGTTTAATATTGATTTTAAATAAAAAAAGTGTTAAAATATTGTTAATATTAAATAAGGGGAAATGAAAATGTATTCAACAACAATCTATATTCCTGATATTGCTACAGCAAGACGCTTTGTTGAAATAGCAGAAAAGTATCCGGATATAACAATGTCTATTAAAAGTGATAATCTTGAAATAGACCCACATTCTATTATGGGCGTACTTAGCCTTGACCTAAACAAAAAGCTTACTCTTGAAACAGTAGACAATGTAAGCGATGATTTTAAAAGAGATTTAACTCCTTTTATGGCTCATCCAGAAGAAGACTAAGGTACAATTAAGTATACGGTTTATAATCTGAAAAGTCAATATTTTAAGTCACTGTAATCAGTGGCTTTTTTAGAGTTAATAAACGGCAATTAGTCTATGTTTTATACATAATCTAATTGCCGTTTGTTATATTAAAGGTTATCTTATAATATTTAATACATTGATAAAATTATCATTATTAAACCTAGAATCAGCCATAATATTACAAGAGCTTTCATAGTCTTTATAATTTATTACATCATAAAGCATAAAAACCTAAAACTTGAATTGAGCTTTTATAAATGATATAATTTTTTAAGTTAGTTTTTATAAAAATAGGAGATATAATATGTCTGAACATTTAATTAGATATAATCCTGACATAAAAAACGGTCTTACACCCAAACAGGTAGAAGAGCGTATAAAAAACGGTAATTATAATAAAGCAAGTAATTTAAAAACTAAATCATTTGCAGATATTTTAAGAGATAATGTATGTACATTATTTAACCTTATTAATTTAATTCTTGCTGTTGCTGTTTTTGCAGTTGGTTCATATAAAAATACATTATTTATGATAATTGTAGTTATCAATGCTCTTATAGGAACTATTCAGGAGCTAAGAGCCAAAAAAACTATTGATAAGCTCTCAATAGTAAGTGCAGAAAAGATAAAAGCATTAAGAGATGGTAAAATTTGTGAAATAGGTGTAAACGATATTGTACTTGATGATATAATCCTGCTTTCTCAGGGTCAGCAAATTCCAACAGATTGTATTGTTGTTGATGGATGCTGTGAGGTAAATGAATCGCTTCTTACAGGTGAATCTGATGCTGTGTACAAATGTATGGGCGATACACTTATTTCAGGTAGCTTTATTGTAAGTGGTAGCTGTACAGCAAAAGCAGATAGGGTTGGAGACGATAATTATGCTTCTCATATCTCTAACGGTGCAAAATATGTAAAAAAAGTTGATTCTAAAATTATGAAGGCGATCAAATTTATAATAAAAACAATGTCGATTGTTATATTTCCTGTTGGAGCCTTACTGTTTTGGCGACAGTATATGGCTACAAATTATAGTGATATTACAGATGCAGTTGTGTCAACAGTTGCAGCCTTAGTTGGTATGATACCCGAAGGACTTGTACTTTTAACAAGTACCGTTCTTGCTGTTGGTGTAATACGTTTATCAAAACAAAAGGTGTTAGTACAAGAAATGTACTGTATTGAAACTCTTGCAAGAGTTGATGTGCTTTGCCTTGATAAAACAGGTACTATAACAGAGGGCTGTATGGAGGTGCTTGAAACAAGAACAACACCTCGGTTTGAAAGCACTAATATAGAAAATATTTTAAATGCAATTGCAAAATATTCTACCGACAGTAACCCTACAATTAATGCGATTAAGGACAAATTCACAGGTGATACAAGCTTTGTTGCAAAAAATAAAATTGCATTTTCATCAGAAAGAAAATGGTCGGGTATAAACTTCGGAGAAAAGGGTACATTTGTATTAGGTGCAGAAGAATTTATTTTTAACGGTAATAATACCGAAATAGATTGTATCATTGAAGATATACCAAAAGGCTACAGAATATTAACTATAGGATATTCAAAGAATGATTTTAATAATAGAAATTTACCCGAAAATCTTGTTCCTGTAGGTGTGGTTATCTTAAAGGATAAAATAAGAAAAGAAGCAAAAGCAACACTAGAATATTTTGACAAACAGGGTGTTGATTTAAAGGTTATATCGGGGGATAATGTGGAAACCGTTTCAGCCATATCAGCTGATGCAGGCTTGAAAAATTATGATAAAGTTATAGATGCAACAACCTTAGAAACAGAGGAGGATATCTATAATGCAGTTGAAAAATATTCTGTATTTGGCAGAGTAACACCAAATCAAAAGCTACAAATGGTACAGGCTATAAAAAAACACGGTCATACAGTAGCAATGACAGGCGACGGTGTGAACGATGTACTTGCACTTAAAGAGGCAGATTGTTCAGTGGCTATGGCAAGTGGTAGTGAAGCTGCCAGATGTGTTTCACAGCTGGTATTACTTGATTCGAATTTTTCATCTATGCCAAAGGTAGTTGCAGAGGGCAGACGCTCAATAAATAATATTCAACGCTCAGCATCATTATTTTTAGTAAAAACAATATTTTCAACACTGCTTTCTGTAATTTTTGTATTCTATGGTGCATCATATCCGTTTATGCCAATACAAATGACATTAATAAGTGCGTTCTGTATCGGTTTTCCTTCATTTGTGCTTGCACTTGAGCCTAACGAAAACAGAATTGAAGGTAATTTCTTACTTAATATTTTTAAACGAGCCATACCGGGTGGCATTACGGTAGCGTTATCGGTTGTGCTTGTAACAGTAGTTGGCAATATGTTTAATAGATCTGATGAATTTACATCTACACTTGCAGTAGCTGTAACAGCATTTATAGGCTTAATGGTTGTTTACAAAACCAGTCTGCCGTTTAATCTGATAAGAACAATTATGTTTTCGATAAGTGTTGGTGGTATGGTTTTAGGTATTGTATTTTCGAGAAATTTTTTCTGCAACGCACTAAAAATAGAAAATTTCTTTGGCTTTGTAAATATGAATATAGAGTTTTTAATATATTTCCTTGTATGCTCAGCCTTTGCGTTGTTATTGTTTATGCTATTTAATTTTACTGCTGACAAAATCAAACAACTAAAGTTTAATAAATAATTTTATAAGAGGTAAAAATGAATATAGATTAGCTAATATCAAGGATTTATCTAAGATTATGGAGAAGAAAGTTATAATTGTTTAAAGGAGTGCAAAAATGGATTGGTTTTTAAATGAAAATGAACTTATAGATCAAGGCTATAAAAGTATTTGTGGAGTAGACGAGGCAGGCAGAGGACCTCTTGCAGGCCCTGTATGTGCTGCTGCTGTTATTCTTAAACCGAATGATATAATAGAGGGTGTAAACGACTCTAAAAAGCTTACCGAAAAAAAGAGAGAAATGCTATATGATATTATAAAAGAGCGTGCAATATCATACAGCATAGCATTTGCAACAGTAGAGGAAATCGAAGAATTAAATATCCTTAATGCAACTATGTTGGCTATGAAAAGAGCAGTGGAGGGGTTATCTGTGCCAGCAGACTATGCAATAATAGATGGTAACAAAACACCAAAGCTTCAAATTCCCTGTAATTATGTAATAAAGGGCGATGCAAAATCTATGTCAATAGCTGCAGCCTCAATACTTGCTAAGGTAACAAGAGATAGATTGCTTTTAGAATATGCAGAGCAATATCCTGAATATCAGTTTGAAAAGCATAAGGGCTATGGTACAAAGGCTCACAGAGAAGCATTGTTAGAGTACGGCCCTTGTCCTGTACATAGACTTTCATTTTTAAAGAAAATACTTAATAAATAATATGGCTAAAAAAACAGAAAAAAGAACAACAGGTAATATTGGCGAAACCTACACCTGTGACTATCTTGCAGGTAATGGCTATGAAATTATAAGCAGAAATTTCACCTGTAAATATGGTGAAATTGATATAGTAGCTGTAAATGATAAATATATTGCTTTTGTAGAGGTAAAAACACGACATCAAAATCCAATGGTAAGACCCTGTTTGGCTGTTAATAAATCTAAGCAGATGAAAATTATGCGTTCAGCCTATATTTTCCTGAAAGAGCATAAATTTAATCTTCAACCAAGATTTGATATTTCAGAGGTTTATCTAAAAAGAAATACAAATAAGCTGTACAGCATAAATTATATAAATAATGCATTTATACAGGAGGGTAGTCTATGAATGTTTTTGATTTGCACTGCGACACACTTTTTAAAGCAAATGAAGAATCAGGCTCTATTATAGATAACTGCTATGAATTTTCGTTTAAAAAGGCTCTAAAATATAATAAATACACTCAGATAATGGCTGTTTGGATACCTGACGAATACCGTGGAGCAGATGCTGAAAAGCTTGTTATGCAGTGCTATAATTTATTAAAGCAACAACTAAGCGAAAATAAAGAATTTCAGCAAAGTCTAAAATTTAACAGCTCGTCAGATTACGATGTGATTTTAGCAATAGAGGGTGGCTCAGCACTTGCTGATAAGCTTGAAAATATAAAAAAATACAGAGAAATGGGTGTACGTTTTTTAACACTTACTTGGAATGGCTCTAACGAAATTGGTGACGGTATAAAATGCGAAAATCCAAAAGGATTAACCGATTTTGGAAAAAAAGCAATATCATTGCTTGAAGAAAACGGAATTATAATAGATGTTTCTCATGCAAGTGAGCCTCTTTTCTGGAATGTCGCAGAGCTTGCCCAAAAGCCATTTGTAGCAACTCACTCAAATTCAAGAACAATCTGCTCAAATATGAGAAATCTTACAGATGAGCAATTTAAGCATATATGTAAAATTGGTGGGTTAGTAGGACTTAATTTTCACAGGTTTTTCTTAGCAGATGACGGTAACGCAGATTTTTTACATATAGAAAAGCATTTAGAGCATTTTCTTTCACTTGGAGGAGAAAATGTAGTAGCACTTGGCAGTGATTTTGACGGTGCCAATATGCCAAGCTGTATAAAGGGTGCTGAAAGTATGGCAGACTTATATGAATATCTGCTTTCAAAGAATTATAACGAAGAATTACTTAAAAAGTTGTTTTATAGTAATGCAGTTGAATTTTTGAAAAAATATGATGGTCTTTAAATATGAGATTTGAATTAAAAAATATATTAATTTTTTGCAAAAAATAGACAATAAACCTATTTTTTATACCTTATATATTTGACATTTGAAATTATTTGTTATATATTATAGGGTAGAAGAAATTTGTAAGAGAGGGATTCTTTATGAACTATAACAGTACTACAAGCAAAGACATAGTTGTTTCAGCTGCTCAGGCTATTTCTCAGGGCATTTCTAATGACGGTGGTTTGTTTGTACCAATGGAAATTCCTAAGTATAGCAAAGCTGATTTTGACGCTATGCTAAAAATGGATTATAAGGGTAGAGCAAAGAAGGTAATTGCAGACTATCTTTCAGATTTTACAGCAGAAGAGGTTGCACATTGCGTAGATAACGCTTATACAGCTGAAAAATTCGGTGGAGAAAATCCTGCACCAATGGTTACAGCTAAGCTTAACGGCAACGAAATGAACATTCTTGAGCTTTGGCACGGTCCAACATCAGCCTTTAAGGATATGGCTCTTCAGATTTTGCCATATTTCCTTACAAAATCTCTTGCAAAGAAGTACAAGGGTAAAGAGGCTGTTATTCTTGTTGCTACATCAGGCGATACAGGTAAGGCTGCACTAGAGGGCTTTAAGGATGTTGACGGTACAAGAATTATCGTATTCTATCCACAAGACGGTGTAAGTCCAATGCAGAAATGCCAGATGACAACTCAAGAGGGTAAAAATGTTGATGTTTGTGCTATTGAGGGTAACTTTGATGATGCTCAGACAGGTGTTAAGAAAATCTTTACAACAGCTGAGATTGTTGAGAAGCTACAAAGCAACAATAAGCTTTTCTCAAGTGCAAACTCAATTAACTGGGGTAGACTTCTACCACAGATAGTTTATTATATTTCTGCTTACTGTGACCTTGTAAATAAGGGTTCTATCGCATTTGGCGACGAGGTTAATGTAGTAGTTCCAACAGGTAACTTTGGTAATATTCTTGCTGCTTACTATGCAATGCTAATGGGTATACCATTCAAAAAGTTTATCTGTGCTTCTAACTCAAATAATGTATTAACAGATTTCATTAATACAGGTGTTTACGATAAGGGCAGAAAGTTCTACACAACAATTTCACCATCAATGGATATTCTTGTTTCAAGTAACCTTGAAAGACTTCTATATATTCTTTCAGATGGTGATGATACAAAGGTTAAATCATATATGACAGCTCTAAAAACAGAGGGTAAATATACTGTAGACAGCCAGATTATGGACAAGCTATCAGATAAATTTTTCGGTGGCTTCTGTGGCGAGGAGTCTACACAAAAGACAATCAAAGAGCTTTATGAGCAGTCAAATTATCTTGCAGATACACATACAGCTGTTGCTATCGATGTTTATGCACAGTATGTTGAGAAAACAGGCGATAAAGAAACACCTGTAATTCTTGCTTCTACTGCAAGCCCATACAAATTCTCAAAGAGCGTTCTTGGTTCAATCATTCCACAGGACGAAATTTGCGACAGTGAGTTTGATATGGTAGACCAGATGAACAAGATAACAGGCGTAGCTGTACCAGCACCACTTGCACAGCTAAAGGATAAGGAAGTACGCTTTAATAATGTATCAGCAGTTGACGAAATGCCTAATTATGTACTAAAGGCACTAGGTATCAACTAATGTCATTGTTTGCCATTGCAGATTTACACCTTTCATTTTCCACCAATAAGCCTATGAATATCTTTAACGGGTGGGATAACTACGAAGAAAGATTAGAGAAAAATTGGCGTGCATTGGTAACGGATAATGATACGGTGGTAATTCCAGGAGATATTTCGTGGGCGATGAAGTTAAATGAAACCTATGAGGATTTCAAATTTATCAACGAATTACCTGGCAAAAAGCTACTTTTAAAGGGTAACCACGACTATTGGTGGGAAACCCGAAGAAAAATCGAAAATTTCTTAGCAGAAAATAATTTCGATACTATACAAATTGTTTTTAACTCAGCTGTTGCCGTAGACAATTATGCTGTTTGTGGCACAAGAGGCTGGTTTTTTGACGCCGAAAGTGACAGTGATAAAAAGGTACTTAATCGTGAGGTTGGCAGACTAAGAACATCTATTACAGAAGCACTAAAAACAGGTCTTGAGCCTGTAGTATTTCTACACTATCCACCTGTTTATGGTGACCAAAGATGTAACGAAATACTGGATGTTCTCAAGGAGTTTGATATAAAAAAATGCTATTATGGACATCTGCACGGTTCAAATGTAATAAGAAAAGCTGTACAGGGCGAATTTGAGGGTATAACCTATAAGCTTGTTTCAGGTGATAGCTTAAGGTTTATGCCTGCTTTAGTAAGGTAATTATACTATTACAATTTTTTGTATTTAGGTATAGAAAAATAATATTTGTTATGTTATAATGGTGAATAGTTTACATAACAATTAGGAGGAAAATTTAAAATGAGTTTAAAATCTACAAACAACATAGAAACAAATAAGCACGAGGTTGTAGTTGAAGTTTCAGCTGAGGTATTTAATAAGGCTGTAAACGCTGTTTACCGTAAAGAGGTTAAGAAGATTAACATTCCAGGCTTCCGTAAGGGTAAGGCTCCAAAGGCTATTATCGAGAAGATGTACGGTGAGCAGGTATTCTATGATGAGGCTATCGAGGCTGTATATCCAGAGGCTCTTGGTGATGCAGTAGTAGAGGCTAAGCTTGACGTTGTAGGCGTTGAAGATGTTTCTGTAGAAGAGGCTGGCAAAGACGGTCTTACATTCAAGGCTATTGTAATTGTTAAGCCAGAGGTTGCTATCAGTGACTATGCAGGAATTGAGATTGTTGCTAAGCCAACAGAGGTTACAGATGAGCTAATCGATGCTGAAATTGAGAAGGTAAGAGATAGAAACAGCAGACTTGTAACAGTAGAGGATAGACCAGCTCAGGATGGCGATATCACAGTAATCGACTTCGAGGGCTTTGTAGATGGTGTTGCTTTTGACGGTGGTAAGGCTGAGAACTTTAACCTAACACTTGGTAGTGGTCAGTTTATCCCTGGTTTCGAGGAGCAGATCGTAGGTAAAAGCACAGGCGAGGAGTTTACAATTGATGTAACATTCCCAGAGGAGTATCAGGCTGAGGAGCTTGCTGGTAAGGCTAGCCAGTTCAAGATTAAGCTACACGAAATCAAGGCTAAGGAGCTACCAGAGGTTGACGACGAGTTCATTAAGGATATAAGCGACAAGGTAGAAACAGTAGCTGATTATAAAGAAGAGCTAAAAACAGAAATTGCAGAAAGACTTCAGAAGGAAGCTGAAGAGGATTCAGAAAGACAGATTATTGACAAGCTTTGTAACCTTCTACAGGCTGAGATTCCTGAGGTTATGTATACAAATAAGGTAAACGATATGATTCGTGAGTTTGATATGCGTCTACGTTCACAGGGTATGGAGATGAAGACATATCTTGAGTACACAGGTATGGATATTAACACAATCGGCGAGTCTTACAAGCCACAGGCTGAGAAGAGAGTTAAGCTAAGACTTGCTCTTGAGAAGATTGCTGAGCTAGAGGGCTTCACAGAGGTTTCTGATGAGGATGTAGAGGCAGAGTTTGCAAAGCTTGCAGAGATGTACAATGTAGAGGTTGAGCAGGCTAAGAATGCTATCGCAGTTGAAGACCTAAAGAAGGATATAGCTGTAGAGAAGGCTATGGATTTTGTAAAAGAAAGTGCTATTAAAGCATAATTAAGCCTTTATGAATAATTACATTATATTTAGCCTATTATTATAAAGATAATATGGTATAGTTTTGGGGACTTACTTATAAATTGACAGTAGGCTATAGCTTTAGCCTACTGTCAATAAAAATATAATGTATTTTGAAAGGAATGTTTACAATGATGGAAATTATGAATAGTAATCTTGTGCCTTACGTAGTAGAGCAAACAAGCAGAGGAGAGCGTTCTTACGATATTTTTTCACGCTTATTAAGCGAGAGAATCGTTATGCTTACAGGCGAGGTAAACGATGCTTCAGCCAGCTTAGTTGTTGCACAGCTTCTATACCTAGAAAGTCAGGATCCAACAAAGGATATCTCACTTTATATCAACAGCCCAGGTGGTTCAGTTACAGCTGGTATGTCAATATATGACACAATGCAGTATATTAAGTGTGATGTTTCTACAATCTGTATGGGTATGGCTGCAAGTATGGGTGCATTTTTGCTATCTTCAGGTGCAAAGGGAAAGCGTTATGCTTTACCTAATGCTGACATTATGATTCACCAGCCATTAGGTGGATTTAAGGGTCAGGCATCTGACATTATGATTCACGCAAACTATATTGACCGTATTAAGAGCAGATTAAATGGAATTTTATCTGAAAATACAGGTCAGCCTATAGAGGTTATCGAAAAAGATACAGACCGTGACAACTTTATGTCAGCACAAGAGGCTTGTGATTATGGTTTGATTGATAAGGTAATGCATAGATAAATTTTTAAAGAGAGGAGTTGTATTATGGCGAGCAAAGACGATAAGAGAAGGCTATGTTGTTCATTTTGTGGCAGACCACAGAGTGATTCTATAAGGCTTATAGAGGGCAACGGTGTATATATATGTGAAGAGTGTATAGGGCTTTGCCAAAGTATTCTTGATGACAGTGCACCTATACCAACAACAGGTAAAAGGTCATCAAAAAGCAATAAACCATTGCTAAAGCCTGAAGAAATTAAAGCTAAGCTTGACGAATATGTTATTGGGCAGGAAGATGCCAAAAAAACACTTTGCGTAGCTGTTTACAACCACTACAAAAGAATAAATAATACAGATGATGACGTTGAATTTGTCAAAAGCAATGTAATGATGTTAGGTCCAACCGGTACAGGTAAGACTTTTCTAGCACAAACCTTAGCAAAAATACTTGATGTACCTTTTGCTATTGCTGACGCAACTACACTTACACAGGCTGGTTATGTTGGTGAAGATGTAGAAAATATATTACTTCGTCTTATTCAAGCAGCAGATTTTGATATCGAAAGAGCAGAAAAGGGAATTATCTATATAGATGAGATAGATAAGATTTCCAGAAAGTCAGAAAACCCATCAATTACACGAGATGTAAGTGGTGAGGGAGTTCAGCAAGCACTGCTTAAAATTCTTGAAGGTACAGTAGCTAATGTTCCTCCACAGGGTGGCAGAAAGCACCCACAGCAGGAATGTCTGCATATAAATACAAAGGATATCCTATTTATATGTGGTGGTGCCTTTGACGGACTTGAAAAGACAATGGAAAAAAGAGTCACAAGCTCAGCCATTGGCTTTGGTGCAGAGGTTAAGTCTAAAGAACAGCTTTCACAAAATACCGATTGGATGAAAAACGTTGTTCCACACGACCTTGTTAAGTACGGATTAATTCCAGAGCTTATAGGTAGATTACCTGTTATAACACATCTTAATGCTATTGACAAGGAAGGATTTATAAAAATCCTTACAGAACCTAAAAATTCACTTGTTAAACAATATAAAAAGATTTTCGAGCTTGATAATGTAGAGCTTGAATTTGAAGAAAGTGCATTAGTTGCAATTGCAGAGAAAGCACAGGCTGAAAACACGGGTGCCAGAGGTTTACGTTCTATTATGGAAGGTGTACTTATGGATTTGATGTTCAAAGTGCCATCTGATGTTACGATTGAAAAGGTTATAATTTCAGCCGAAACTGTTAAAGACCCTAGTGTTGTTACAGTTATACACAATCAGGAGAGAAAGCTTTTACTTGAGGGTTCTGTTGAGAAAAAAGAAGTAAAAAAACGCAGTAAGCGAAGTGACGCTTGCTAATTTAATCAACAAATTTAGGCTGTAACTATAATTTGGTTACAGCCTATGCTTGTATAATAGGGGTTATTTTTACAAAATTATGGGAGTGATTTTTAATGCTTACTCATATAGGCACACAGGTTATAGAGACTGAAAGACTTATTTTAAGACCATTTCAATATAGCGATGACAATGCAATGCTAAAGTATTGGATTGCAGATGAAAATATACAATCTCTTTATTCAGAGCCTGTGTATTCAACTAAGGAAGAGGTTAAAGGTTTATTGGATAAATACATAGGTTCATATAACAATAAAGATTATTATCGTTGGGCTATTATAGATAAGGTCCAGAATGAGTGTATAGGTCAGATAGCATATTTTTTAGTTGATAACAAAAATCATTTTGCAGAAATCGAATATTGTATAGGCTCTGATTTTCAGTGCAGAGGCTATGCTACTGAAGCTACAAAAGCTGTTATAGATTATGGCTTTTCTAAAATTAATCTACACAAAGTACAAATATGTACAAAAACAATAAATAAACCATCAAAGCGTGTAATTGAAAAATGTTGTTTCACTTATGAGGGTACATTGCGTGATTATTTTTATATGAATAATCAATACGTGGGTAGACTCTATTTTTCAATATTACGTGAAGAATACGAAAATAAAACAAAGCTATAAATGCTTTTGTTTTAATTATATAAATAGTGAATAATCAAGAAATTTTACAACAAGAAATTATTCACAGATACTAAAAGGCTGTAAATTAGCGTAAAATGTTTATTTACAGCAATTATAATTTGCATTTATATAGATAATAAATTATAATATATATTTAAGGCTAAAAAAAGCTGTTTATGTTTTTTACTAGCCATAGTATAAGCTCTGAGTAAGGAGGTAAATTATGGAAGATAAAGAAATTATGAATGAAGATTTGAATGTAATAGAAATGCCTGTTTTGGCATTGCGTGGAATGGTTGTATTTCCAGGTATGCTTTTACATTTTGATGTAGGCAGAAAAATGTCTGCTCTTGCAATAGAAAAAGCAATGAGAACTGATCAACATATTTTTGTTGTATCGCAAAGAGATATAGATATAGATAATCCAAAACACGATGATTTATATGAAATTGGTGTAATTGCCGAGGTAAAGCAGATTTTAAGACAGCCTGAAAATGTTATTCGTGTAGTAGTCGAAGGTAAAAAAAGAGCAAGACTATTACATCCTGGTGCTAAAAAACCATATCTTACAGGCATTATTTATCCAATTGAGGAGAAAAACGAAGAAACTATAGAGCAAACTGCTTTAGCAAGAACATTAAGAGAAAGCTTTGAAGACTTTCTTGCAGTTGTTCCTAAATTTCCATCAGATGTTGTTTATAAGGTTAATGTTTGCAAGAACAATGGAACATTATGTGACCTTATTGCAGGAAACATAAGAATGGATTATACCACAAAGCAAGAAATTCTTGAAGAGCTTGATGTAGAAAAAAGACTTAATAACCTAATACTTCATCTTGCCGAGGAAATCTATATTCTATCTGTAGAAGATGAGGTTCAGAAAAAGACAAGAGAAAGAATTGACGAAAATCAAAGAGAGTACTTTTTACGTGAGCAGTTAAAGGTTATAGAAGAAGAACTTAACATAGACAGCGAAGAAGCAGAAGAGGCTAATGAATATCTTGAAAAGATAGAGGCTCTAAAGCTTGCTGAAGAAAGTGAAAAGGTTCTAGTAAAGGAATGTCGCAAGCTTGCAAATCTTCCGTCAGCGTCTCAAGAGGCTAATGTTATACGAAATTATCTTGATGTTTGCCTTGAATTACCTTGGCATAAATACGACAAAGAGATTATCTCTGTGAAAAAAGCAAGAACTTGCCTCAATCAGAACCATTATGGATTAACCAAGGTAAAGGACAGAATTATAGAGGCATTGGCTGTTCGTAAACTTTCACCAGATGTAAAAGGACAGATACTTTGCTTTGTAGGACCACCTGGTGTAGGTAAAACATCAATAGCGCAGTCTATTGCAGAGTCTGTCAACAGAAAGTGTCAGCGAATTGCACTTGGTGGTGTTCATGATGAATCTGAAATAAGAGGTCATCGCCGTACATATATTGGTGCAATGCCAGGCAGAATTATGAATGCAATAAGACTTGCAGAAACCTCAAACCCTGTTGTGATTCTTGATGAAATTGATAAGCTTGGCAGTGATTATAAAGGAGATCCAACCTCTGCATTGTTAGAGGTGCTCGACGGAGAGCAAAACAGTAAATTTGTAGATCACTATATCGATCTTCCATACGATTTAAGCAAGGTTTTCTTTATAGCAACAGCTAACGACTATTCAGCTATTCCTGCACCTTTGCGTGACAGAATGGATATTATTGAAATTGATAGCTATACCCGTGAAGAAAAGTTTAATATTGCAACAAAGCATTTATTGCCTAAAAATATGAAAAACTGTGGCATTAAATCTTCTCAGTTTAAAATAACAAAAACTGCTATGTATGATTTAATAGATAGCTATACAAAAGAAGCAGGTGTGCGTACACTTGAACGTCGTATTTCCGACCTCCTTCGTAAAGCAGCAGTAAATATTGTAGATGATGAGAATTACAAGGTTTCTATTACTCTAAAAAATATCGAAAGCTTCTTAGGTCCAAGAAAGTACAAGCCAGAGGTTACAGATAAAAATGATGCTGTAGGTTTAGTAAATGGTTTAGCTTGGACATCAGTAGGTGGTACAACCCTTCCTATAGAGGTTGCACTGCTTAATGGAACAGGTAAAATAGAGCTTACAGGTTCACTTGGTGATGTTATGAAGGAGTCAGCTAAAATTGCAATTAGCTGTACAAGAACAATGTCAGATACACTCAAGCTAGATCCTGATTTTTACAAAAATAACGATATACATATCCATGCACCAGAGGGAGCAGTGCCTAAGGATGGTCCTTCTGCCGGCATAACTATGACTACAGCAATTATCTCTGCATTAACAGGTACGCCTGTAAGAAAAGATGTTGCAATGACGGGTGAAATTACACTTCGTGGCAGAGTGTTGCCAATAGGTGGATTGAAGGAAAAAGCAATGGCTGCTTACAGAGTGGGTATGAAAACTGTAATTATTCCTGAGGATAATGTACCTGATTTGTTTGAGGTAGATCCTGTTGTTAAAGAGGCTGTAGATTTTATGCCTGTTTCAGATATAAAGCAGGTTCTTGATATTGCCTTAGTACAGAATAATGTAGTAGAACAAACTGTTTAATAAAGTATAGTATAGCGAGGTTTCTATATGAATTTTTCAAATGCAGAATTTACCTATGCAGCAGGTAAGGCTAGTCAGCTCAAAAAAAGTGATTTACCTGAAATAGTTTTTTCAGGCAGATCTAATGTAGGTAAGTCTTCTCTTATCAATAAAATAGTAAATCGTAAAGCTCTTGCCAGAGTAAGTGGTCAGCCAGGAAAAACAGCTACAATAAATTTCTTTAGAGTAGGCAATTTCTTTAGTCTTGTAGACCTACCAGGCTATGGATATGCAAAGGTTTCTCATGCAGAAAAGGTGCGTTGGGCTGAGCTGGTAGAAGGATATTTTGCACAGCAAAGAGATTTTGCACTTGTTATCCAGATTATAGATATGCGTCATAAGCCTACAAAGGATGATTTATCTATGGTTGACTTTCTTGTGCAAACTGGTATGCCTTTTATTGTTGTACTTACTAAAAAGGATAAGTTAAATAAAACACAGCAGGCACAACAGCTTGAGCTTATAAATTCTATTTTATCTGAGTATGGCGATATTAAAACATTTCCTTTTTCTGCTACAAAGGGTGATGGCACCGAAGAAATAAGAGAATTTATCGCAAACTGTGTAGAAGAATATACAGCCAATAATCAGTAATTCTGTTTAAAAGATAGATATTCTCTTTATTTTTAATAAAATATGAATAATGATGAAAATATTAATTTAATGTTTATCAGTGGTTAATATTTTGTACAAATTTGTTGTGTATTATATAACCATAATAAGAAACAAACATTAAGTTTGTTGGTATTTTCATCTCCCTTTAATATATAATAACTTAAACAACAAAAGAGAAAGCCTCGAATTTACGAGGCTTTCTCTTTTGGGCTCAATGTCAATAGTTGGGGTAACCCGAAAACAAGAAAAGCGAAAACAGGCAACGGCAACTAAGCTGTTGCCTGTCGTTGATGTTTGCCCAGAATGGACAGTAACTCGGTGGTGAAAGTCCACTACAGGCTTGGCAGTAGGAACTGTTAGCTGAGGGCAAGT
>JAXJUF010000038.1:0-10974 GCA_036309185.1 Acutalibacteraceae bacterium | reverse complement strand
TTGCTCATTTGTGGTACAATATATATTGTTCATAGTGATTTTCCTCCTGTTAGGTTGGTGTGGTAACTTTATTCTAACATCGTGGTTCATCACTGTGAACCTTTTTTTATTTATCTGTTCAATTTCATTTTACAATTTACCAATTTGATTTATTTATCCATAACAGCAATATTCTATAAGTATAAGAGCACCTAAGAAATTGTTTTTGTTATCGCATCTATATTCTTATAGTAAATTATAAATATTTTATACAATATGTCACTAGCACAAGTAATAGTATTTGAGGTTTTTTGCAAATTTTAACTATAAAAACAGCCTCTAGCTAACGCAAGAGACTGTTAATGTTTTATACTAATTATTTTCTTCAAGTGCCTTATCGGGTGTTACTATAATAAGATTTTTCTGTGCTACAGCAATAAGCAATTCCATTCGGGTGCGATAACCGGTTTTATCTAAAATCTTACCTATATGCCAACGGATATTTGCTTTTGTACAGCCAAGCATAGACGCTGCATCTTCGTCACTGGTGCTTTGCATTAATGCTCGTATTACATCCAGCTCAGAATGAGTTAACTTATAGCTTGTGCTAAGACCAAGCTTAACCTCTGGTGTTTTTTTCGGAAAAATATGCTCACCTGCCATAGTCTTATCCATAACATCAAGCAATTCTCCACGACTACTGTCTTTATACCAAAAGCTATCTGCCTTTGCAGCTTTCGCTTTTTCAATAAAGGTATGCTCTGCCATAGATGTAATAATTATAATCTTAATTTCAGGGAATTTTCTCTTTACTACTGCACAGGCTTCTATACCGTTTTCGTCACGAGCTGTACATACATCCATAAGAATAAGGTCAACAGGCTCACGCATACAGAAAAGCTCTGTGTCTGCTGAATTAGATATTATACCCGAAAGGGTATAGTTTTCACTTGATTTGATAATAGCTTCCATATTTTCTTGTGCCATTTTCTGGTCTTCTACAATCAATACCCTTATCATAATATATCCTCCTTTAATTTTGGAATTGTAACGGTTAACTCAAAATAAGGAAGCGACCGTATAACCATTACACCCCCAGCACGATCTACACGACGTTGTAGATTTGACAGTCCTCCACCCTTAACAATTTCGTTTTCAGGAGGCTTACCGTTATTTGTAACAGTAACAGTAGCCTCTGTGTCATTTTCTGTAAAATTGGCATATAACTTTGTAGCATCTGCATATCGTACTGCGTTAGTAACACATTCACGAACAGCACAGGTAAGAATATACGCCACATTTTCTTCTGTTGGTAGCTCACCTGTTTTTACAAAATCTATTTTCATAAACTCACAGGTTTTTCTTATTTGCAATAGCATATCCTCTTCTGATGTATCGTTATTGTATTTGAGCATAGACACTGCTCTCTGCCACGAATCTACAATATTATTTGGTATATTTTCTGTGCTATCTTCCTTTAAATATTTTTGAGCTACCACAAGACATCTTCCCATTTCATCGTGAACACGCATCTTTGCATTTAAAATTTCTTCTTCACGGGTAACTGCAACAACATTTGCCGAAAGTTGTTGCAAATCGCTATGAACCTTATGTAGCTGTTCATTCTCTTGCTGTAGCTCAATACGATTTTTGTTTAGGTCGGTTATATCTGTAGCAATAAATTGAATATAAACATTACCGTTTTCATAGGTAAAGGAACGTTTTTCTAATCGCCAAGCACTGCCATCTTTTAATAAAAATACCTTTCCGTCCTTTTTTACATCTTCAACAGGTTTAAAATCGTCACCTAAACAGCTTTCTAAATCAGTTATAAACTGTACATCTTTACCACACACAGCAAAGCTGAAACGATACATTGCCAGATTACAAAGCACCGGAATGCCTGTTTCGTTAAAAAAGCATACACCAGTAGGCAAATTATCAAAGGCTTCTTTAATAGAGTTATTGTTAATTATCTTACGGTTTTTTGTTTCGCTTAAAACTGACCAAACAGAAAAAAACAATGACAGCAATGTTATAACAAATAATATTACATAGGGTATATGTAAGCCTTGCTGTGTATTTGTTATACGGTTATCAATTTGCATTAGCACATACAACGCAATATTAAGCAACAATACGATACAAACACTTATCAATTTTGGTAGCCTACATTTATATTTAAATAAAAGAACACTACCACCTACAAGAGAAATCACAGTGAGTTGGCTTATAATCAGCAAAACAATTTGCGAAACCGAATCAGCTTCATTAAAACAGGTCATCATTTGCTATTACCTCCTTCAGCCTTGAAAGAAAGTGTATAGCAATTTTCGTCCGATACACTTACCGAAATTAAATCGTTTTTAAGCGTTGTTAAATCTAAGCTACACACTGCGTCAATGCAACCATAAAAGCTATTATCTCTACAAAAAAAGCGTGCAAGCAAGCTATTTAATCCATCAAATGATTTTTCTACCACACATTCATAAAAATCGAAAAGCTTCATTGCTACATCTGTAGGTAGATTTTTTTCTAGCTGTACTAAACAAGCACAGTTAACACCTGCAAGCTGTAGATTTTTCATCATTTCATTTATACTAAGATTAAGCTCTTCTGCTTTAATTATACCGTCCTGTTCACCTACAAGAATTAGATTGTTACGTCGCTTAAGATAAGCACCAACCACCACAACACGACGAAGTAGCTCTCGCTTTTCTTTGGTGTTGTCAGTTTGAGTAAGCTTAATCAACCACTCGTTTAAAAGGTCTATCTGGTGAGCAGTCTGCTTATGTAGCTCGTCGTGCAAACGATTCTTTTCTGCAATGGCACGAATTTGTTTATCAATTTTATAGTTCTGCATAGATACAGCGTTTGAGTCTTTTAGCTCCTCACGCAGTTCCTTAAGCTCGTCCAAAATATCCAAAAGCTCACGCACATCCTCCTGCCGAAGAGTATATCCACCTCGTATATCAAAGCTCAATACACGAACACCATTGTTTAGCATTAAAGAATTTTTCTGTGCCTTTTGCATTTCTTCTTTTGATAAAGTAACCGAATCATATGAACGATAATGCACATTATAATCACAATCTGTTACTGTTACACCTAAACCCGAATATTTCAACAATTCGTCATAGTAGGTATTAGATTGAACTAGTCCTGTCTTAATACTACTCTCCCAAATAGCTATTACTGTAAAGCAAAGTGCTGGAGTAACCTCGATAAATCCAAACAAAGCACTATCAATAGTGTAAAGTATAGTATAAAGAAGAGCAACAGCAAGCATTGCAATAGGTAGCCATACGGTTTTGCGTGCTCCCTTAATGCGACAACGCCTTATAATCTCTGCAATCATCATAGCAATACAGGTAAATATCCAAACCACAGCCAAATAATAAAGAATTCTGTGTTGATATATCTCCCATCCTGCCTCATATCCCTGATAAAAACGGAAAGCACATTGATGTAGGTCGTTGGTAAGTATGCCAATAATCAAAATCAAAGACGGAATGTACATTAAATGCCATTTACTAGGTAACCTATACTCCTCAGATTTTCCGATATACTTTGTTGCAAACAGACAAACCTGTGGTATTAAAATCATAGGAATATAATACGCATACCAGCACCATTGACCAACTGGAAAAATATAATAAAACACCGTATGTCTTAGTGTTCTTACAAGCATCCAGAACATCATTAACCCCACAAGCGTAATAAGATAACGACGCATAGATTTATTTATAATACGGTCATATACTGACACACCCCAATAAACCATAATACCCAGATAGATTATCAACACAACTATATGCGTAATTACATACAAAGCTAGTGTAGTATCCTTGGTGACCACACGCAAAAAATTAGCAAACAGCAATAGAAAAACAGTAAGCAATACATTAATAGTATAGGTTTGTGTTCTTTCGTTTTTGTTCATCAAGCCTTGCTTTTGCATAGAACGATAAATTGCCAAAATCAAGCACTCGGTTAATATATAAGAAACCGAAAGCCATTCAAAGCCACGAGGCAAAAACTGTTCTACTAGCCATATAACAATATTACAAAAAACTGTACATAACAGAAGCACTGTATGAACTCGGGATTTTATCTTCTTTTTTGCAATTGCAAAAAGCGTAACCCCAACCATAAATAACATATAGCCAAACAAATACACATAATACAACAAATGCAATGGTCCATATTCTCTAACAAGCTTAGTAGCACCATTTATAAACTCAACATCTACACTACTATAATAGATTGGTAATATACCGGGACTAGTGGTTATACCAAGCATAATTATCCCTACAGCAGCAAGTATTATTGTAAGCATCTTACTCCGTTTTATCCCACAAAAACGAAGCACCATCATAAGCATAAAGAACGGCAAAAACACACTGCCTAAATATGAAATTCTATTAGAATTAAGTGCATCATATAAATCGTGCGATATTACCAGCATAAAGTAACCCAAATTACAAACAGATACCGACACACACACCAAAAGCAACCAAACATCTCGCTTTTTATCTGCAACAACACACACTCCCACCATACATAGAGATACAAGTGTTGTTATTCCGTATGCTAACGTCATTTTAAACACCTCTATTCAATTACAAACCAGAATTGTCAGTTGCTTTTTACCCAACAATTTCTCTTAAAGTTTTAAATACATAATATACCTTTTAGCTTTTATTATAGCATATAACCATACTCGTTTACACATTTTTAAAAATTTTGGCATTACAATAAAAAATGTACAATGCTCAACACCAGAAAAAGTCTAAGGAGAATGATTACTGCAACCACTTTCTATGGAGATAGTGACATTGAAAAAAACTGCCACGGCTTGTGGACTTCACAATTTAAGGTTTCTGCTATGGGGCACGGTGGTAACACTATGGGTTGTACTGCAAATTTACAATTTTATTCCGAAACAGGCTTAGGCATTGTTGTGATGACAAATGAGCAGGGAGAAACAATGTTTTGCACAGGATTTGCAAGTTTATTATTCGGTGACATAAGAGACAGCGAACTTGTGAAGAACAATCCGATTACAGAGGATTATGACATAAGTGGAATTTATACACCTTCAAGAAACATTGTAAGTGGTTTTGCAATGGCTACTCGTTATGCAGGACAAATGTTGACTATACAAAAGCAGACAAACAAATTATACTCCAGCAGTTGATACAGGGGGTATCTGGTGTAATTCTGTTCTTGCTCATTGGTGTGCTAGGAGCTCAGGGTTATTCCTTTGCAGTATTTTCTTGTATTATGGTGACAGTGCTTGGGGTTATCAGCCTTGTAAACGGAGTTGTGCTTGTTAAAAATACTCTTAAAGTCAAAGAAATCAGAACAAGCAAGAAAGTAAAAGACACAGTCGATATTCTTTCCGACTGTGTCTTTACTTTTATTATGTAATACATCATATGTTATTTATTTGTGAATTTCGAAAAAGCTTTTTTATTATCAAAACTATGAAAAAACACTTGACAAATGTTGAGCGATTGCTTAATATATAATCATTGAGCGACTGCTCAATAATATCTTATAGTTATCTGCAAAGGAGTTGATATAAAAATGACAAAGAAACAAGAACAGCACGAAATGAGAAAATGGCAGATTTTAGATATTGCTTTGACTCATTTTATTCAATATGGATTTTATGGTACATCTACCAGAAAAATTGCAGAGGAAGCTGGGATAAGCTCAGGACTTATGTTCCATTACTTCCCGAACAAGTTGGCTCTTTATGAGGCACTAGTGGAAATAGGTTGTGAACCAATGACAGCAGAAACTGATGAAGATGAGTCGCCATTGGTGTTTTTTGAAAAGCAGGTTGAATGGTTCTTGTCAGTTGCTACGCAAAATAGTTTTGCTTCAAGAATGTTTGTGTTTATGGGTCTGGTAGCAATAAACGCAAAAGATATATCAGAACGTGCAACGCAAATTATGAAAGAGCATGATGTTGAAGCTTTGAGTGTTCCTTATATTGAAAAAGGACAGAAGCTGGGCTTAATCAGACAGGGAGATCCCTTGACCCTTTCAGTAATGTTTTACAGCAGTATACAGGGTTTTGCAGAAACGTTGGTAGTTAGAGAAGATTTGAAATTACCGGATAAGGAATGGTTTTTAGCGATATTAAAAAACGAAAACAATGAACAGAAAAGAGTAGATTGTAATGACTAAGACAATGAGTAAACGATATAAAATTACATTATTGATTTTCGTGTTTGTAACAATAACAGCTGGATTTTTCGGATATTTGCTGGATCAAGTTCTTACAGAACAACCTGAGGGTAGTTCGCTTGGAATGGGACTGTGGTTAGTGCTTCCACTTTTAACAGGTGTGGTTCTTGGAGTTATCAATAAAGACTTGAAGCAAATTGGTGTCAAACCAAATTTTAAACATAATTTGAAATGGTACGCTTCTTCTATTTTTGTGTTTCCTTGCGTAATGTTGGTTAACATTATTGTGGCTGAAATGACAGGTGGCTTAACTGTGGGAGAGATAGAGCTGAGTGCTTTGTTTATACTTATGCTCAGCTCATTTTCAGGGAGTTTTGTAAAGAACATCTTCGAAGAGTTTGCCTGGAGAGGAAGCCTTTTTAGTTACTTAGAAAAAACAGGAATGAATGATTGGCTTTTGTATTTCTTTAACGGTTTAATCTGGGGAATGTGGCATATTACATACTATATGTTTTTCCTGCCTGATGAATACTTTACTCAGATCAGCAGACCAATGATGGTGGTAGTAGGAATTGTTGTAATGATTTTCTGGTCACCAATGTTTGTAGAGCTTAGAAGATTAACAAATTCAGTTTGGCCTTGTGTGATTGCACATTCTATGGAAGACGCAGTACCTACAATGCTGTTTGTAACATCAGGTGTTCTTCAGATTAAGCAAGAATATTTTGTGATGTTGGATCCAACTCGTGGCGTAGTGCCAACCGTGTTAGTATTTCTTATCGGTTTAGGATTAAGAAAAATCAGAATAAAACAAAAACAGGTTGTCTATGATAAATAATTACATTATACGTTTATGAATTTTATTTCAAAAAGCAAAAAAGAAAAATGTATTATGACACCACTTTCACTTTTAACTGCAGTCTGTTTTTGGTTAACTGCATTGAATATGTAAATACAAAAAGCTGATGTAATCTGTTTGGGTTACATCAGCTTTTTGTTACATTGCTTAAATGTATTGACTATTGCATATATCCTCTTTAAAACACGTGCTTATGAAGTGTATCTACACAAATTTTACCCAAAATTTAAAATAACACTTTACAAACAATAAGATTTATGTTATTTTATCAATGAACAAGTATTCATTCATAAAATAAAAAGAGGTATATTATGCCAAAATCAAAAGAACGTTGTCAGGAAATCAGAGAGGAAATGCGAAACACTATTTTGCAAAAATCATTGTTGTATTTTGCAAAAAACGGTTTTGCCGGAACCAAGATTTCTGATCTTTCAAAAAATATAGGAATAGCTCAAGGAACAATTTATGTCTACTTTGAATCCAAAGAAGATTTATTTCAGGAGATATTAAAGATTGCAGACAGTAAAGAAATGATAAATAAGATGAAAATGTTGGTTGTTATGCCTGTACCAGCAAAGAAAAAGCTGCGTATGCTATCTGAAACTATACTTAATCAGCTTAAAGAAGATGAAACTTTTGCAGCTATGATTGCGTTAAATACTCAGATGTTATTGGAAAAGAACGAGACATACTCATCGGGAGAAACTACTTATCAGACTAAGATTTATGAATACACTGCAAAGATTATAAAGCAAGGTCAAAAGGAAAAAAGTATGGTTGATGGTTCCAGCATGAAACTTGCAGACTACTATTGGGGTGTAGTTTATTTGTATTCATTAAAAAAACTTTTTACAACACAATATGAAATGATTTCTGTAGAAGATTTAGAGAGAACAGTTTTGAAAGGGATAAAATAATTATGAAGAAGATTGCAATATTAACAGGTGCAACAGGAGGCTTGGGCAAAGAATTCTTAAAGCAAATACTGGATGAAAATATAGACGAAGTATGGGCTATTGCAAGAAATAAGCAAAGATTAGCTGACTTGAAAAAAGAATATGGAGACAAGGTAGTTACAATTTCTCTGGATTTATCTGAACTTAGTTCAATAGAACAGATAGAAACTATGCTAAAGGAAAACAAGCCTTTTGTTTCATATTTAATAAACAATGCAGGCATAGCCAAAATGGGCAAATACAGCGAATTTTCTATCAATGAAATTGATAAGATGATTAATGTCAACTGTAAAGCTCCTGTAATGTTATCTCAGGTTTGTATACCATATATGGGTAAAGGCAGTAAAATATTGAACATTTCATCGGCTTCTGCTTTCCAGCCTAATCCATACATAAACTTATATGCGTCTTCAAAGGCATTTGAGAGAAGTTATTCACGAGCTCTTAATGTGGAACTTGAAGTAACGGGTATTAAATCTGTAGCAGTCTGCCCAGGTTGGATAGACACTGAAATGTTGCAAAAAGAGATAAATGGGAAAAGAGTTAAATTTCCTGGATTAGTCACACCTGAAAAAGTTGTTACACAGGCAATAAAGGATGCGAAAAAAGGCAAAGATATGTCTGTATGCTCATTGTATGTAAAATACCAGCATTTATTTGTGAAGTTATACCCTCAACGCTTTGTTATGAAAATCTGGATGGCTGGTATTGGTAAATACTTAAAGGAGAGCTGACATGAAGAAGTATATCAGGTCAGAACGAGCAAACTTGTTTGAGCCTAATGTCTATAACAGGGATGATACGTATGTCATAGGAAGAAATAATGGATATGATAAACGATACAGGAGATAGCTTTCTTTTAAAAGCAAGTGTATTGGCAGATAGAATACCTGCTCACATTAAAATATAATTAAAGAAAAACGAGGTTGCTGATGAAAGGAAAAAGAAAAGTGATTATTATTATTTCGGTTTTAGTTTGTCTGGCACTTGTTTTTGCTGGTTTTATTCTTTTTACAAAATACCAGATGAGCAAATTGCCTGAGCTTAGTTTTAAAGAGACGCTTGAATATACAACAAAAGGCAAAGCAGATACAGTTATTTCTGTTGGTATAATTAAAGATGGAGAAGTATCCTATAAGGTTTACGGAGAAAATAGTAAGGAGCTTGAAAACGAGCTTCACACTTACGAGATAGGCTCACTTACAAAAACGGTTACAGCTGGACTGATTAACAAAGCTGTTCAAGAAGGTAAAATCACTCTGAAAAGCACTATAGATAAATATCTTGATTTGCCTGATGGCAATACCTATCCCACAATCGAAGAGTTGCTGACCCACACATCGGGTTATAAGAGCCATTATTTTGAAAAAACTATGGTAGCAAACTTTTTTAAAGGCAGAAATGACTTTTATGGTGTAACTAAAGAAATGACACTTGAAAGATTAGGCAAAGTGAGTGTGGATAAGGAAAGCTATAAGTTCAAATATTCAAACTTCGGTTTTGCTACTCTGGGACTTGTTCTTGAAGCTGTTTATGATACAGATTACACTACACTTTGTAATGACTTTTTACAAAACGAATTGGGGCTTAAAAATACAAAAATCTCAGATATGAATGGCGATTTGGGAAAATATTGGGATTGGAATAAAACAGATGCGTACTTATCAGCAGGAGCAGTTACATCGGATATTTCAGATATGCTGAAATACGCTCAACTTCAGCTTGATGATAGCAATGTTTTCAGCGATTGCCATAATAGCCTTAAAAAGATAAACGGCACAACAGAAACCTACAAGGCAATGGGAATATGTATGGACGAAATCGGTATGTCATGGATTATAGATAACGAAAACAATATTATCTGGCATAATGGAGGTACCTCTAACTATAACAGCTACCTTGGCTTTAATCCTAAGACAAAAACTGCAGTTGTTATTCTTTCGAATTTTTCTCCAGTTTCTAGAATCCCTGCAACAGTTATGGGAGTGAAATTGCTTGAAGAATTGTAGAATCCTACTGTTTGGTTTTTATATCGAAAGAGCTCGGTTATTGAGTTTTCAGCTTTAGCAAGAAATAAGATGAATTTTCTTAGAAAAGACAAGAAATGCTGAAAATTTTACCGTTTGCACATTAAAGTTACGCACATAATGGGAGATATTTGATATGTCAATAGTTGCCACACCAAAGAAATTGATTTTATTTCTTATTCAGTAGTGTTAAATTGTGATGTTGAAATCACAGAAAAAGAAACCTTTTAAAGAATATAAAATCAGTATAGAAAACATAAATTCTTCTAATTATCTGGGTTTGTGACTAGTTGTAGATATAACAGAGAAACACTCTGCTTCTGCCAATAATATCCATAACCGGATATATAAAACAGCAACGAGAAATCGCTGCTGTTTTGTTTTGCATAGTTAGAATCAACGTTTCACATAAAAAGTAAGATATTTCTTGTATCTGTTATATTACTAAAGTATGTTTATTATATTTGATATTGAAAAGATTATTATTGTTTGTTATAATAGAAATATCAAAATAGTATGTTCCTCTGTTTGGGTGCAACTCCCATAACTCCTAACATTAACACCACTTTTATTGCTGTAATAGCAACAAAAGTTTTTGAAGCTATAATTCAAGAACTTGCCAAAGATTTTTATGAAAATTTAAAGGAGTGGATGCAAATGTATCTATATGATGTTATTATCCTGTTTGGAACTGCAGGAGTCTTCAGTTAAGCAGAGTTTTATAGCAACTAGCAGGATAACCCAATATTATTGAGCTTCAGAGAGCGTTCTGAAGCTTTTTCTTTTTTGATTCAATGTCAATAGTTGGAGAAACCCGAAAACAAGAAAAGCGAAAACAGGCAACGGCAACTAAGCTGTTGCCTGTCGTTGATGTTTGCCCAGAATGGACAGTAACTCGGTGGTGAAAGTCCACTACAGGCTTGGCAGTAGGAACTGTTAGCTGAGGGCAAGT
>JAXJUF010000037.1:0-1815 GCA_036309185.1 Acutalibacteraceae bacterium | reverse complement strand
TAAGAATGTAAATACCTATCTTCCTTGGTCAGAGCAGATACCTGAATATTGTAAGTCGAAAAAGCCTCAGCAGAAGTAATGTGCTGAGGCTTTTATGCGTGCTTGAGTTGACGCTTACGATTTTCGTAAGTAATTATGTAATCGTCAATTAAAACACATATCAGCCTTTGTACTACGAATTCATCCTGCGAATATTGATATAGATATACCATTGGTATTACAGCATTCTGCCTTAGACAGCCCCTCGTCGTATAGTCAGATATCAATTTTAATTTTTCTTCTTTAGTTTTTCTTATCACCATTTAAAATTCCTCCTTGTTATGAGAATTATATTCCATTACAAGGAGGGTGAGTAGAAGTGCTTGGTTTGACGCTTACCTCTTGTTATATTTATTGTTCGTAGCTAAATTCCTTGTTTTATAAATATATCTTATTTTACTACAGTTGTTATTTAAAAATAAGTTTATGATAAATTTTTAGTAACCCCCTTAAAAAACACCTATCAAAATTGATAAGTGTTTACTAATTAATTGAACCTATTTAGTTTTTAATAGTGATTGGAATTTGCTATTCTTACCGATTAAATATGAAGTCATAAAGGTTGCTACAGGAATGGATAAAACAACAGCCATACTACTGATAATACCCTTTACTATTTCTACTATTATAAAATCAGTATTCAGCAGACTGATTGCAGGCATACAGTACATATAATAAATCAAGACTAGGTTTATACTGCTTCCTACAAAAGCCAATATCAATGTATTTGTCATTGTTCCCATAATATCTTTGCCAATATTCATTCCACTTTGCAACAACTGCTTAGTAGTCATGGACGGATTTTGAGCTTTAAGTTCAAAAAGCGATGACACGATTGACATACAGGTATCCATAACTGCACCCATAGAAGCAATGAGAATTCCGGCAGTTAACAGATTATCAACACGAAATCCACTATTCTCAGTCACAAACAGTAAATCTTCAATCTCCGGCGTATTAAGTGTAGATACACCCCATATAAGACTTACAAGCCAAGCCAATAGTCCTGCAAACACTGTACAAGCAGTACAACAAAAGGTTGCTATGTAGCTTTTCATACAAAAGCCATTTAATGCCACCATAGTGTAAAAGGTCGATAACAACACAACGATTATTGCCGCTAAAATTGCGGGTACTCCGTTAATTAGCATAGGAATAAACATGAACACTACATTAAGCAAAGTAACAATCAAAGCGGCAACTGAAGCTACTCCTTTTCTTTTACCGAAAAGTATCACCATAGCTATAAACACTATTACAAGCAAAACAACCAAACTACTACGCTCATAAGACATAATGTTTGATGTTATAAATCCATCGTAACTCCCGACAATATAACGTGTTCCTGCTTTACCTTCAAGCTGTGTTGTACGAGTGACAAAGTTTGTGGTTTCTATTATTTTCCCCTTGTATTCTCCTGAAATTATTCTAAGTTCAAGTTTTTGCTTGCCTATTCTGATATAATTATAATCCGGATCTTCTCCCATATCCTGTTCTACAACACTGACAACCTCAGCTTTTGCATATTCAAGACCTTGCGGGTAATCAGCAGGTTTCTCAAACTTTAAAGTACCGTTAAACCCTGCAATCAACACAATGTAACCAACAATAAACAAAATATGTAACAATACTTTTTTCATAAAACTCCTTTTTATCAACGTACATAACCTGCACAGCAATTACTGTGCAGGTTTATTTTATTACGGTGATTGTTAACTGGATTATTATTTACTTTTATCTGTCAATAAAGCTTGTGATGATTACATAGTCCAAAGC